>JAKMFM010000063.1 GCA_022425445.1 Planktomarina sp. | reverse complement strand
TGCGTTTTCTGATGGCCGCCTCTCTGGCTGGGTTGATTGACCAGCGGTTTGACGAGGTGGATCTGAGGGCCATGTTAGCCCAGCAAGACGATGAGGTGCGCCGGGCCATGGCGGAGAATTTGATTGTTGCCAATGCCTTTACCTACCGTGATTTCACAGACAGCGAGATAGAGATTTACCGGGACGCTTTGGCGATGCCGCAGATGATGCAAGTCTATGAGTTGATGAACGCAATTCACTTCACCATCATGGCGGACCGGTTTGAACGCATGGCACTCGAAATGGTGAACTTGACCCCAACGCAAGAGCTGTGAAGAGGCTTGACTTCAAAGCGAAACCCATGAATAAGCGCGCTATGCGGCCCAATCTGGGCTGCGTTTAAGTGTAATACGTCTGTAAAGTCAGACGCGCTGTCTGAGGTGGCCTTAGCCAAAACGCCCAATTGGGGACCAAAAGGCGCGAAAAAACAAAGGAAACGCAAATGTTTGCGGTAATGAAAACCGGCGGCAAGCAATACCGGGTACAACCCGGCGATGTGCTGCGCGTCGAAAAGCTGGCAGCCGATGCTGGCGAGATGATTCAATTTAACGAAGTTTTGATGGTTGGCAGCACAGTTGGTGCACCAATGGTTGCAGGCGCCGGCGTTCAAGCCGAAGTGATTGACCAAATCAAAGGCCCCAAAACTATCAATTTTGTAAAGCGTCGTCGGAAGCACTCGTCTAAGCGTACAAAGGGCCACCGCCAGAAGCTGACTTTGGTGCGTATCAAAGACATTTTGGAAAAAGGTGCAGACAAATCTGGCGTGAAAGCCGCCATTGGTGCCGGTTCTGTGCCTTATGTGGCGACCCCTGTGGTTGAGGCCGCACCTGCAGAGAAAAAGCCAGCCGCCAAAAAAGCCGCTGCAAAACCTGCCGCTGCGAAAAAGCCAGCACCCGTCAAGAAGCCAGCTGCCGCAAAAGCGTCTGCTGAAAAGCCAGCAGCGAAAACAGCCGCTGCGAAAAAGCCAGCGGCTAAGAAGCCAGCGGCGAAAAAACCAGCAGCTGATAAGGAGTAATCACACATGGCACATAAAAAAGCAGGTGGTTCATCCCGTAACGGCCGCGATTCAGCGGGACGCCGCTTAGGTGTGAAACTTTACGGTGGTCAGGACGCAATTCCAGGCAACATCATCGTGCGCCAGCGCGGCACAAAATTTTGGCCGGGTGAAGGTGTTGGAATGGGCAAAGATCACACGATCTTTGCGACTGTTGAGGGCAATGTGAAATTCCATAAGGGTCTCAAAAATCGTCAATTTATCTCAGTAGTGCCCACCGCGGAGGCCGCTGAATAAGCCGAACCTGTCAGGTTTTTCTATTCCAGGGATCGGCTGAAAGGCCGGTCCCTTTTTCGTTTCCCTAAACCGCGTTGCACGCTTAACTGCATGGCCAAGTTTGGAGCCCAACAATGCCTGTTGAACTGATTGCATTAACCCTGTTTGCCTTATCGCAAATTGGCACGCCGGGTCCGGCAAATATGGCGCTCTTGGCGACTGGAGCTGGATATGGCTTGCGGCGGGCTTTGCCGTTTGTGGCTGGTGTTGTGGTGGGAAAACAGCTGATCATCTGGCCTTTGGGTTTTGGTCTTATGCAATTGGCGCAATTGGCGCCTGGGGTCTTTTTGGCCATGAAATATATCTCGGCTGCGTATATTGTTTATTTGGCATGGCGCGTGGCCAATATGCGGCTCAACGCGGATCACTCCGATGGGCCACCGCCTGGGTTTTTGGCCGGATTGATTGTGCACCCTTTGAATCCGAAGGCCTGGGGCATGATTACTGCTGCGTTCACCAGTTTTGTGGCTCCAGGTTCGACAGCTTTCGCGGCCACGGTGAGTATCGCGGCGGTGCTGCTGCTGTGTCAGACGCTTCTCCATCCGATTTGGGCTGGGGCAGGGCAACTGATTGCCGCCACGATTCAGGGCACTCGCGCGGAGCGGTTTGTGTTTTTGATGCTGTCATTTTTGACTGTAGCCACGGTGTTTTATGCTTTGTTTGGCGGCGGAGGCGCCTCATGATTTCTCCGATCCGTACCCAGCATAGCTATGAGAGCGCGCGGCTTTCGCTGCGCCCAATCCGCAAGTCTGATTCTGGGCTTATTGGCCTATATGCGGGCGATATTCGGGTGTCGGGTCCGACGCGCTCCATTCCGCACCCTTTGCCGCCCGGCGCCATAGATGCCTTTATAGAGCAATCGCAGAACCCGGCACGCGTTGAGGATGTTTGGGTTCTGGATGGCGGAAAATCTGATTTGGCCGAAGTTGTTGGGGTTATTGGGCTTAAACGGCTTGATCGGCGGCAAGGCGAGTTGGGCTATTGGTTGGCCCCAGCTTTTTGGGGCATCGGACTGGCACGCGAAGCGGTTCAGACGCTGATCCAAGCCAATCCGCAGAAGAGCAAAACCCTATTTGCGGAAGTCTTTCAAGACAACGCCCGCTCAGCGCGGGTGCTGAACGATGTGGGGTTTGCTTATCTTGGCGATGCGGAATCTTTTTGCGTGGCCCGCAAGACCACTGTTGCCACTTGGACTTATTTAAGGTCGATGGAGTGAACTATGGCGGTAGAGGAAAACTTCCTTCTCAAAACCAATCGTTTATGTCTACGCCCTTTGCGTCTGGAGGATGTGCCGTCGGTTCAGCGGATTGGTGGACATCGGTTGGTGGCACCGATGCTGGCTTCGGTCGGCACACCCTGGCCTAAGGCCGCGGTGCAGGCCTGGATCACCGCGCGAAAGTATCGCGGAAAACCGGGATTTTGTGCGGCGATTGTGCTGCCCCAGCGTGCTGTGATCGGTGTGGCTGGGCTGGGCCCCAATTCAGCGGATGGCCCTTGCTCTTATGCCTATTTTATAGATCCTCAGCACTGGGACTTGAGATATGCGTCCGAAGCCATGGGAGCCTTTTTAGCATATTTTATGCGAAAATTCGATCTTCCTGAGGTTGCGGCAGATCATTTTGACGACAATCCTGCCAGTGGCGCGGTTTTGCGCAAGCTGGGCTTTCAAGAACTTGGCAAGGGATCGGGTAAATCGCAGGCAAGGCTTGAGCCTGCTCCCGTAACGCTCTATCGGCTAAGGCTAGATGATTTAAAGGCGGTGTTATGAAATTTCTCGATTTGGCCAAGGTGACCATCAGGTCCGGCAGCGGCGGCGGCGGGGCTGTGTCATTCCGCCGGGAGAAATACGTTGAATTCGGCGGCCCGGACGGCGGCAACGGCGGACGTGGTGGCGATGTGATCGTAGAGGCCGTGGCCGGTCTGAACACGTTGATTGATTTTCGGTATCAGCAGCATTTCTTTGCTAAGAACGGCCAGCACGGGATGGGACGGCAACGCACGGGCAAAGATGGTGATGATGTGACCCTCAAAGTGCCCGTTGGCACTCAGATTATGGATGAAGATGGTGAAACCATTTTGTTTGATCTGACAGAGATTGGTCAAAAGATCGTGATTGCTAAAGGGGGCAATGGAGGTTTTGGCAATCTCTATTTCAAATCCTCCACAAACCAGGCGCCGCGCCGCGCCAATGCTGGGCTTGCGGGGGTCGAACGGGAGATTTGGTTAAATCTCAAGCTGATTGCCGATGTGGGGCTTTTGGGGCTTCCAAACGCTGGGAAATCGACCTTTTTGGGTGAGACGACGAATGCGTCTCCGAAAATTGCCGATTACGCATTTACGACACTCTATCCGAGTCTCGGGGTGGCGCAGGTGGACGATGACCAATTCGTCATTGCAGATATTCCGGGTCTGATTGAAGGCGCGCATGAGGGGCGGGGCATTGGCGACAGGTTCTTGGGTCACATCGAACGCTGTTCGGTTCTGTTGCACATCATTGATGGCACGTCAGAAAGTATAGGCCAAGATTACCACACGGTGATGCAGGAACTTGAAGCTTATGGCGGCGGCTTGACAGACAAGCTGCGCGTGACCGTACTCAACAAGATCGACGAGTTGGATGAGGATGATCTGAATTTTGCGCTTGGGGCTTTGCGCAGTGCAACGGGTGCTCAGCCGGTTCTGGCCATGTCTGGCGGTACGGGGGAGGGGACAGCGGATGTTTTGCGCGCCCTGTTGAAGCAAATTGAGCTTGTCCATGCGCTGGATGCGGAGGCGCCAAAATGGCAACCCTAACTGCGACCAACCGTATCGTGGTCAAGATTGGCTCGGCGCTTTTGGTTGACCGCAGCAGCGGCGCTTTGCGGCAAGACTGGCTGGCCTCTTTGGCCGAAGATGTTGCGGGCTTTCGCGCCAAAGGCGTGGATGTTGTGATCGTGTCCTCCGGTTCAATTGCTCTGGGCCGATCGGTCCTCGGGCTTGGCGCCGCGGAATTGACCTTGGAGCAAAGCCAGGCCGCCGCCGCCGTGGGGCAAATCCAGCTGGCGCGGGCTTATGAGCAACATTTGGCCCCGCATGGGGTGATTACAGCACAGGTTTTGGTGACCTTGGAAGACAGCGCCGATCGTCGCCGCTATCTAAACTCACGCGCCACATTGGCACAATTGTTGCGCTACGGCGTGGTTCCAATTGTCAATGAGAACGATACGGTGGCAACCGATGAAATCCGCTACGGTGACAATGATCGCTTGGCGGCACAAATTGCGGTGACTGTTGGCGCCGATCATCTGGTGCTTTTGTCTGACGTGGACGGTTTTTATTCGGCCAATCCCAATGAGGATGTGACAGCCATGCGGTTTGACACCATCACTGAGGTGACCCCGGAAATTGAGCGTATGGCAGGGGATGCCGGCTCTGGCTTGTCAAAGGGCGGTATGAAGACCAAACTCATGGCGGCCAAGATGGCCATGGGCGCGGGATGCGCTATGGCGATAACTTTAGGTTCAACGCAAAATCCTTTGAAATCAGTCTTAAATGGTGGGAACGTAACTTGGTTCCTGCCGTCGGTCGATCCGAAAACGGCGCGCAAGAAATGGATTTCATCACTCAAGCCGCAAGGCGCGGTGCAGGTGGATTCGGGCGCGCTTGATGCGCTTGTTGCCGGCAAAAGCCTCTTACCGGCTGGGGTGACAGCAATATCTGGAGACTTCGCCCGCGGTGAGTTGGTACGCATATTGGCAGAAGATGGACGGGATCTTGGATGTGGTTTGGTAGGGTTCGACAGCGCGGAGGCGCAACAGATTCTGGGCTGCCGCACGACGGAAATTGAAGAAAGATTGGGCTACGCCAGCCGCGGGGCGATCATTCACCGCGATGACATGGTCCTGTAAGATTACTGGGAGACTATGATGGATGTGAAGGCAACTCTTAATCAAATGGGTATAGCCGCAAAGGCTGCCGCAGCGGAGCTCGGCTTTGCAACGGCTGAGCGGAAACATGCGGCCTTGATTGGGGCGGCCGAATATGTTTGGGCCGCAAGGGCCGATATCATTAAAGCCAATGCGGTGGATATGGATTACGGCCGCGAAAAAGGCCTCTCCGCGGCTATGTTGGACCGGTTGATGTTAGATGAAGACCGCATTCGCTCCATGGTCGATGGGCTGCGGGCAGTGGCGGAGCAGGAAGACCCGGTTGGGCAGGTGCTCGAAGAGTGGCAACGCCCCAATGGGCTGGATATTAAGCGTGTGCGCACGCCTTTGGGGGTCATAGGTGTGATCTATGAAAGTCGTCCCAATGTGACTGCGGATGCTGGTGCTCTCTGTCTCAAGGCGGGCAACGCGGTCATCCTGCGCGGCGGATCGGAAGGGTTTCATTCCTCTAAGGCTATCCACAATGCGTTGGTCAAGGGGGTGGTTGCTGCCGGTTTGCCTGAGGCTGCCATTCAACTGGTGCCGACACGGGATCGGGCGGCCGTGAGCGAAATGCTGACGATGGTCGATACGATTGATGTGATTGTGCCGCGCGGTGGCAAAGGACTTGTGGGTTTGGTGCAGCGTGAGGCCCGGGTGCCGGTGTTTTCGCATTTGGAGGGCATTGTGCATATCTACATCGATGCGTCAGCGGATCGCCAAAAAAGCCTAAATGTGGTGCTCAATGCCAAAACCCGGCGCACTGGAATTTGCGGTGCAGTTGAATGTTTGCTGATGCATGACGACATTGCCGCCAGCTGGGGCCCAGAGGTGATCCAGGCTTTGTTGCACAAAGGTGTTGTGGTCGATGCGGATGTACCCCTGCAAGCTATTAAAGGCGTTCAACCAGCTGAGCCGCACCATTGGGGTAAAGAATTCTTAGACATGGAGATCGCGGCGAAAACCGTCGTCAACGTCGACGAGGCGATTGCTCATATCCGCCAATATGGCTCCAATCATACTGATTGTATTTTGGCTGAAGATCCTCGCGCCGTGAACCGCTTCTTTGAACGGTTGGACAGCGCCATCTTGATGCACAATGCGTCGACGCAATTTGCCGATGGCGGAGAGTTTGGCATGGGGGCGGAAATTGGCATTGCCACCGGAAAAATGCACGCGCGCGGCCCTGTCGGTGCGGC
>JAKMFM010000058.1 GCA_022425445.1 Planktomarina sp. | reverse complement strand
GCTGGCTGCGATTCCTGGTGACATTGTACAAGGCCGCTATGACATGATCTGCCCGCCACAAACTGCCTGGCAATTGGCGCAGGCATGGCCAAAGGCACGATTGCAAATGGTGGGCAAAGCCGGCCACGCATTGTCTGATGCACCGATAAGCGCGCAATTGGTGAAAATCATGGATGCTTTGCTCTCATAGCGGGAAACTCATAGAAGTGTCTTTACATATGCCTTTCAGGCGTTAACCTCGCTGGGGAAATTAATTGAATTAGGAGATGTCTGGTGGGGTCTATCTTTCAGATCATTCTTCAACGTTTGGCACTTGGCATATTAACATTGCTGATTGTGTCGATGGTTATTTTTGTGGCTGTGAATGCCTTGCCCGGGGATTTTGCCCAGGCGATTTTGGGGCAGGGGGCAACAGAAGAGGCCGTGGCGCAGATCCGTGCGGATTTGGGTTTGGACCAAAACTATTTTGTGAGATATCTTTCTTGGCTGGGCAATGTCTTGACCGGCAATCTGGGGATCAGCTTTGCCCAGATGAATTTTGCGTCGAATATGGGTGGTGATCAATTGGTTGGCGTGGTGGAGCAAATTGCCCCACGATTTAAAGCGACAATGTTTTTGGCTGGTGTCACCGCAATGTTCGCGGTGCCAATCTCGATCACGTTGGGCATTCTGGTGGCACTTTATCGCAATTCGATCTTTGATCGGGCCGTGAACATTACGACCCTATCGTCGATTTCCAGCCCAGAGTTTTTTCTCGCCTACATTCTGATTTTGGTGCTGGCGGTGCTCAACCCGATTTTTCCATCCCTGTCGAATGTCTATGAGGGCATGGCCTTGGGCGAAAAGCTCAATCGGACCATGCTCCCAGCTTTGACTCTGACATTGGTGGTGACGGCGCATATGATGCGGATGACCCGCGCGGCGATTATCAACCTCTTGGCCAGCCCGTATATTGAAATGGCGCGTCTCAAAGGCATCAGCCCCATGCGCGTGATTGTGCGCCATGCGCTGCCCAATGCTTTGGCCCCTATTATCAATGTGATTGCACTCAACCTGGCCTATTTGATCACCGGTGTTGTGGTGGTTGAAGTGGTGTTTGTATATCCTGGCATCGGTCAGCTGTTTGTCGATAGCGTGAAAATCCGAGATATTCCGGTGGTGCAGGCCTGCTGCCTAATCTTTGCAGCCGCTTATATTTTGCTAAATTTGATGGCGGATATTCTATCCATTCTCTCCAACCCAAGATTGAGGCACCCAAAATGAGTTGGTTGATGAATTTTATTTTGATCTTAGCTGCGACGGCTGTGGTCGCTTGGGTGTTTCGTTTTGCGGGTCAAAAATTCACTGGCAACAAACCCTTTTTTCGTGACATGCCCTTTGCGGTCGCCTTTGGCTATGTTGTGGGCCTGTTGGTGTTGATTGTCGCAGTGCGCTATTATTTTCGTCCGGTTGAGGTCAACGGCGTGCCATCCGCTGGGGTGATCTTTTTCCGCTGGGCGGTGCAGGGCTTTATCGGCTTTGCGATCGCGGCCTATCTATTTCGCCTGTTTGGCCGGGCCGTTGGAACCGCTGGAACGCGAAAATTGTTTCGCGCGATGCCGTTGACGGCTGCTTTTGGAGTATTGGTCGTCTTGCTTTACGCGATTGTCTCCATTTTTGCTGGATCGATTGCGCCCTATGGGCAGGAAGAGATTTTTGCGAATGCCAATATTGTGCCAGGTGGCAATCCAATGATGGGGGGCGATCCAAATTTTCCACTTGGTACGGATCAAATCGGACGGGATATTTACAGCCGACTGATTTATGGCGCTCAGAATACAGTGGGTATTGCCTTTGCCACAACATGCCTGGCCTTTTTCGTGGGTGGCTCTTTGGGATTTCTTGCAGCAATTGTTGGGGGGTGGCTGGATCAAATCCTGTCACGCGCTGTTGATGTCTTGATGGCGATTCCGGCCCTGATTTTTGCTCTGCTTTTGATGACTATCGCCAGTGTTTGGTCAAACCAGCTCGGTGTTGATCGCACCATTTTTATGGTCTTGATTATTGCGATGATTGACAGCACGCGAGTCTATCGTCTGTCGCGCGCGGTGGGGCAAAATATTGTCGTAATGGACTATATCGAAGCGGCCAAGCTGCGCGGAGAGGGTATGGGATATCTCATTTTTAAAGAGATACTGCC
>JAKMFM010000056.1 GCA_022425445.1 Planktomarina sp. | reverse complement strand
TCAGAATGACCTTTCCGCCCCATTTTTTCATCAAGATCTCAACTTTTTTCCAATCAAGCGCTTGGTCAAATTGCTCGGCGGTCCAGGCGCTGAGGGAGGTCGTGTCCGAGATGCCGCTGACATGCCCTACGATATTGCCGAAGCCCCGGCGCTTGGTGCTGAGCATCTCGATGCCCCAACTCCATTTGGTAGCCAGATTGGCGATGGTTTTGGCTGTCAATTTCGGTGGCGCTGAGAGGCCATTTTTCAAATCTTTGTGACGTTGCCCCAATATCTGTAGGTCCAGGGTGATCACGAGTGCTGAGCAATTGGCATCTTTCACCCGTTGGATCAAACGATCTGAGTAATCCTCATCGGTCAAGGTGTAGAGCTGAAACCAAAATGGTGCGTCTGTAGCTGCGGCCACATCTTCGATCGAACATATCGACATGGTCGACAAGGTATAGGGCACGCCGAAAGCGGCAGCGGCACGGGCGGCTTTGATCTCGCCATCGGCACATTGCATGCCCGTCATGCCAACCGGGGCTAGGGCCACGGGCATGGAGACGTCTTGGCCGATCATTTTGGATGCGGTGCTGCGGTTGGTCATATCAACGGCAACGCGTTGGCGCAGGCGTAATTTGGCAAAATCCGAAATATTGTCACCAAAGGTCTGCTCGGTCCAGCTGCCGCTTTCGCAATAGTCATAAAACATTCGTGGCACGCGGCGCTGATAAATCTCTTTCAGGTCTTGAATGGTCGTGATTACGGGCATAGCCTGGCCTTTGCTGTAAATTGGTCAATTTACATTACCAATATGTGAGATAGAGGTAAAGATCCGCCCTGTGGTTTGCATCTGCCGGCGGTGCTTGGGCGAGGCGGTGCTTTGGGATGGGACTATGCAGATCGTAACTTTGCAAGAGGCGCAATCGGCGCCAATTTGGCGCCGACCAATATTTTTGCTGTTTGTGATGGCCGCAGCTATGCCCATTGCCTTCGCAACCTGGAGTGCGTTGCTCAATAATTTTGTGATCGAAGTGGCCAATTTTGATGGCGCAGACATCGGGCTATTGCACTCGGTGCGGGAAATTCCCGGATTTCTTGCGGTCGGGGTCATTGCCATCATTGTTTTTGTGCGTGAGCAGGTCTTGGGTCTGTTGTCCTTGGTGCTCTTGGGGGTGACCACGGCTGTGACCGCTTGGTTTCCACAAATGGGCGGAATTTTAACTCTGACGTTGCTCTCTTCGATTGGCTTTCATTATTATGAAACGGTCAACCAATCGCTGCAATTGCAATGGATTTCTAAGGCGCAGGCACCGCAGGTTCTGGGCTGGCTATTGGCCATGGGCTCGGCAGCTTCGCTGGTGGCGTTTGGCGTGATCGTTATCACTTGGGAATGGCTCGCGTTGAGTTTTAATACGGCCTATATGATTTCGGGCGGCATTACGGCGGCCATCGCCCTGGCCTGTATGGTGCTTTACCCACAATTCCAATCGCCCACGCCGCAACATAAAACCATGGTGCTTCGCAAACGCTATTGGCTGTATTATGCGCTGCAATTCATGGCCGGTGCACGGCGGCAGATCTTCATGGTTTTCGCGGGCTTTATGATGGTGGAGCGTTTTGGATTCGATGTGCATGAATTGACGTCTTTGTATTTAATCAACCTCGTGATGAATATGTTCATTGGGCCGATATTTGGCCGCGTGGTGGCGCGCTACGGAGAGCGCAACACGTTGATTTTTGAATATGCGGGTTTGGCACTGGTGTTTTTGACATATGGCGGCATTTATATGTTCGGCTGGGGTGTGATGCTGGCAGGGGCATTGTTTGTGATAGATCACCTGTTTTTCTCACTCGCCTTTGCCCTGAAAACCTATTTCCAAAAAATCGCAGACCCGGCCGATATTGCCCCAACGGCCGCGGTGGCGTTTACCATCAACCATATTGCGGCTGTGGGATTGCCGGTGTTTTTGGGACTTTTGTGGCTATTTTCGCCAGGGTTGGTGTTTGTGCTGGCCGCGGGCATGGCGCTGACTTCACTGGGGCTGGCTGTGTTGATACCAAGACAGCCCAAACCGGGTTATGAGACAATTTTATGCCGATAAGGGGCGGTTTGCCGTGCGGCATAGGCTTGTGTACTGGAAATCCGCCGGATCCCGCTTATATCTGAGGTCAAGCTTGAAGGGAGCTAAACATGTTTTTTGTGTCGCGAGAAAAGTCACAAATGATTCCACGGGACCAAGCCTTGCCTGGGCGCGGCACCCCAATTGCTACCGCCACCACGCATTTTGTAACGGGCCGTCCCTTGCAAGCCGCACCAGAGGCGGGGTTGCAGGAGGCGATGTTTGGCATGGGCTGTTTTTGGGGCGTGGAGCGGATGTTTTGGGGCATTGACGGGGTTTGGGTGACCATGGTTGGCTATGCGGCCGGCTATACGCCAAATCCGACCTATGAAGAGGTTTGCAGCGGAAAAACCGGACACAACGAAGTGGTTCGCGTGATATTTGATCCGTCGCGTGTGAGTTATGAGGCGTTGCTGAAGATCTTTTGGGAAGGCCATGATCCGACCCAAGGCATGCGCCAAGGCAACGATCGTGGCACGCAATATCGCTCGGGCATTTACACCTACGGGGCTGAGCAGGCACAGGCGGCACAGGCTAGTCTGACTATATTTGCAGAGCTGCTGCGGGCCTCTGGCTTTGGCGCGATTACCAGTGAAATTTTGCCCGCGCCCGTGTTTTACTATGCCGAGGATTATCATCAGCAATATTTGGCAAAAAATCCCAACGGTTATTGCGGCGTAGGCGGTACTGGCGTGACCTGTCCAATCGGATTGGCTGTAACCTAACTGCGCCGCGTGCCGCGGCCCTGTCCTTGTGTTTGCGGCGGGCGTGCCCTTCGCAAACGACGCGGGTGGCAAGCAATTGCGATGGCAGGCCAGACAGGCTATGGGCACATAAAACCATTGGAGCCGACCCATGCTGACCTACACCGCCCTGACGACATTGCCCGGTAAATCTCAAGCAGAAGCGCTGGGAGAGGCGCTTGAAGAGCTGGATCCGGCGCCAACCGGGGTCGGGGTGTTTGAGGTTGAAGACGGCAAGGGCATTTGGGAAGTGGGTGGATATTTTCTCGACGCACCTGATGATATTGATCTGGCTTTGCTATCGGCCGCTTTTGGAGCAGGGCCCTTTGTCGTATCCGAAGTGCCCGATCAAGATTGGGTGGCCAAAGTGCGCCGCGAATTGCCGCCCGTCGAGGCTGGGCGATTTTTCGTTTATGGCAGCCATGATGCCGCGCTTTTACCGGAGGGGCGTATTGGCTTGTTGATTGAAGCGGCCATGGCTTTTGGCACCGGGCATCACGGCACAACGCTTGGCTGTTTGCGCGCCTATGACCGGCTGTTGAATGATGCGCAGCGGTTCGACAATGTCTTAGATCTTGGCTGCGGTACGGCTGTTTTGGCAATGTCTGCCGCCCGTATGGGCGCGGCGTCTGTTCTGGCCAGTGACATTGATCCGGTGGCGGTCGAGGTGGCACTTGCCAATGTGAAAGCCAATGGGTTGGAGGGCCGGGTCGGCTGCGTTGAGTCCATTGGATTTGACTCGCCTGTGGTGCAGGCGGGCGCCCCCTTTGATCTTATTTTTGCAAATATCCTGAAAGGCCCGCTGATTGAGCTGGCGCCCGATATTGCGGCGCATCTGGCCTCTGGCGGCCTGGCCATTCTATCGGGGCTGTTGATTGAGCAAGCCGATGAAATCGTTGAGGTCTATCAAGCGCAGGGCTTCGACTTGCAAACCCGCGAAGATCTCGGTGAATGGAGCGCCTTGATGCTGCGCCGGCGCTAGTCGCCTTCAGGTCCAAAAGTAAAACGCCGCGCTGTGGTCAGCGCGGCGTTTCGAAGTCGGGCATGATCCCCGATGGTAGGCCTGTATCAGCGGCGCGCGATGCGTTCGATGTCACCGGGTGCCAAACCTATGTCATTGAGTTCACGCAGTGTCAGTTGCGACAGGGCTTTGCGTGTGACCCGCGCATCGTTCCAGCGTGTAAAGGCTGTTACGATGGCGGCGGCAAAATTTGCAAGGATTGTGCGAGCTGCGGACATTGCGGAGCTGTGGGATGTGTCAAGATATGCCATTGGGGACGTACTTTCGAAAAATGATGTCAGGGGTGCGTGTCTTTATGCTGGGCATCTAGTCGCGCTGCGAGGTCTTGGCTACTGGGAAAAACAACATAACCGATATGCGATTTTTGCATGCCTTTCTAAGGATTTAGGGTTCTGTAATTAAGCGGTATTTTTTCAAAATTTGGGTTAAATGCCGCTGAAATTTGCACCGCAATCGAAATGACTGCTTTTCAGATGTTCGCGTTTCGTGCTACTTGAGGTACATCACGAATTTGCGAAGGGCAATTCTATGAGGGTATTGGGCATTGATCCGGGTTTGCGCTCTACAGGCTGGGGGCTTGTGGATGTGCAAGGCAGCAAGCTGCGGCATGTGGCCAATGGTCAATGTCAAACCCTGCCGGGGCCCTTGGCAGGGCGCTTATTGGCCCTGTTTGACGGGCTGTCTGAGGTGATTGAGCGCTATGAGCCCAGTCATGCGGCCGTGGAACAAACCTTTGTGAACCGCGATGGGGCGGGGACGTTGAAATTGGGCCAGGCGCGCGGAATTGCGATGCTGGTGCCTGCCAAGTATCGGCTGGAGGTCGGAGAATATGCGCCCAACGCAGTGAAAAAAGCGGTGGTGGGCGTGGGGCACGCGGACAAGCGGCAGGTTAAGCATATGGTCTCCTTGCAGCTGCCGGGTGCGCAATTGGTTGGGCCCGATGCAACAGATGCGCTTGCGATTGCCATTTGTCACGCGCATCATATCCAAGCGGGCCATCATTTTCAGGCCGCATTGCAAAGGGCAAGTGGATGATTGGAAAACTGTCAGGGCGGGTGGACTATAAAGCCAGCGATCATGTCATGTTAGATGTGCGCGGCGTTGGCTATATGGTTTATTGTTCCGACCGCACCCTTGCGGTTTTACCGCCTGTCGGTGAGGCTGTTGCGCTCTACACGGATTTATTGGTGCGTGAAGATCTTATGCAATTGTTTGGCTTTACCTCTCTGGTCGAAAAGGAGTGGCACCGATTGCTGATGTCTGTGCAAGGGATTGGGGCGAAGGCCTCTTTGGCGATCCTCGGGGCTTTGGGGCCTGATGGGGTGAGCCGATCCATCGCAATGGGTGACTGGACAGCTTTGAAAGCGGCAAAGGGTGTTGGACCAAAAACCGCACAACGGGTGGTTATCGAGCTGAAAGATAAGGCGCCGACCGTGATGGCCATGATGGATGCGGCGGCTGAGATTCACCAGGATGATGTGCAGGAGGCAGCGGTGATCGAGAGCGAAAGGCCTGCCATTCCGGCGAAGCCCGCGCCCGCTGCGCCCCCCTCGGCTCAGGCTGATGCCTTGTCGGCTTTGAGCAATCTTGGGTATGCGCCAGGGGAAGCGGCGGCGGTTGTGGCGCAGTTAAGCGGCGAAATGGGCGGGGCGAATTCTGCAAGCTTGATCCGTGCCGCACTCAAGAAAATGGCGCCTCAGACATGAGCGCCGAGAGGGACAGCGGCTCTGACGGGCCTGATCCAACCTTGCGGCCCGAACGGCTTGTGGAGGATGGCGACAAGGCCTTACGACCCAAAGGGCTCAGTGAGTTTATTGGACAAGAGGCGGCGCGCGCCAATTTGAATGTCTTCATTCAATCGGCGCGGCAGCGCGGCGAGGCTATGGACCACGCGCTGTTTCACGGGCCGCCGGGTCTTGGCAAAACCACCTTGGCGCAGATTATGGCGCGCGAATTGGGTGTGAATTTCCGTATGACAAGCGGGCCGGTTCTGGCCAAAGCCGGGGATTTGGCCGCCATATTGACCAACCTTGAAGCGCGTGATGTGTTGTTTATTGATGAAATTCACCGTCTCAACCCTGTGGTGGAAGAGATTCTTTATCCGGCCTTGGAAGATTTTGAACTGGATCTTGTGATTGGAGAGGGTCCGGCGGCGCGTACCGTGCGCATAGAATTGCAGCCTTTCACGCTCGTCGGCGCCACAACGCGCTTGGGTCTGCTCACGACACCCTTGCGTGACCGGTTCGGCATCCCGACGCGCTTGGAATTTTACACAGATGCAGAGTTGCACCAGATTGTGACGCGCAACGCTAAGCTCCTGGGCGTGCCAGCGGATGATGCAGGCGCGCGGGAGATTGCCAAACGCGCGCGTGGCACGCCGCGCATTGCCGGGCGCTTGCTGCGCAGGGTTCTTGATTTCGCAGTTGTGGAAGGAGATGGGCGCATCACCCAAGCAATCGCTGATCATGCGCTGACCCGTTTGGGTGTGGATCATCTGGGATTGGATGGCGCAGATCGCCGCTATTTGCGTTTGATTGCCGAGAATTATGTGGGTGGCCCGGTGGGGATTGAGACCCTATCTGCGGCCTTGTCAGAAAGCCGTGATGCGTTGGAAGAGGTGATTGAGCCATATTTGTTGCAAAAAGGTTTGATACAGCGCACACCGCGGGGCCGTATGTTGGCTCAGAAGGCTTGGACGCATCTGGGTATGGCGCCGCCGCAGCCGGCGCCGCAGGCTCAGCTGTTTGAATAACCGCAACACGCCTGGCTGCCGAGCCTAGCCAAACACCCTATAGAGCGTTATCAGGGGCGCGCGTTTAGTGGCAATAAAGGGATTGGCCAGTGTTAACGGCAAGCGAGATAGAACGCATGTTCACCCGGACAGATGGCAGCTATGTCTTTGCCCGCTGGGGCCGCCCGATTTGCCCTGTGGTTTTTGGCGTGCAGGAAGAAACTTTGGTCATCATGAAGTCGGCAATTGAGGCCGTCTGTATCGCCGCGGGGCACCACACCGATGAATTGGACCCGGAATTAGGCAGTAATCTGATGATGTTCTTCTTTTCAGATTGGGAAGAATTACGCGCCGTGCCAGATCTCGATCAGATGATCCCACAATTGGACAATGTGGTGGATCGCCTGGTTGCCGCGCAGGCCAATCAATATCGCGCTTTTCGTTTTGACGATCAGGGCGCAATTCAGGCCTGTTTCGTCTTTCTGCGCGTCGATGAGGCCCTGCAACAACTGGGGGCCGATAGCCTTGCGTTGTCGCAGGCGGTGCAGGCCATGTTCTTATGGTCACAAGAGGCGTTTAAAAACCGCTCGCCTCTGGCTGTGCTGGACAATGGCACCACCGTCATGCGCCCTGAGATTGCCGCCTTGCTGCGCGCGGGTTATGATCCGGTGATGCCAGCGCGCGCCAATGATGCCAGCCATACGCTGCGATTGGCGGCGCGGATTGAGGCGGCTCAATGAGCCATAGGTTCGAATTAACTGTCTATTATGAAGACACGGATATGGGCGGTATCGTCTATTATGCCAATTATTTAAAATTCATCGAACGGGCGCGTTCGACTTGGGTGGCGCAACTGGGTGTGGATCAATTGGCGCTTCAGGCAGCTGGCGTGGTTTTCGCCGTACGCGCCATTCAGGCAGAGTACTTGGCTCCCGCAAGGCTGGGCGATGTGCTAGAGGTTGTGAGCCAGCGACGGTCATCCACGCCAGCACGGTGGATCTTGCACCAAGAGGTGCAGCGTGCGGGGCAGGTGCTTTTCACCGCGGAAGTGACGATCGTAGCCCTGACGGAGGCGGGCAAGCCGACCCGTCTGCCGGCAGAACTCCGCCGAAATTCTAACCCCTAAAAACTATTGGCGCGAATGCTTGGCTTTTTGTCAGATTTTTCGCTAGAGTTGCGCAAAACTTGGTCACAGAGCCACAAGCAGAGGCATTCACATGGAAGCAGCAATCGATTTTTCGATTTGGGCCCTATTTTCACGCGCGACACTGCCAGTTCAGGCGGTAATTGTGTTGCTGATTGGCCTGTCAATTTGGTCTTGGACCATCGCGATTAACAAGCGCATCGCTTTGAACCTTGCGCGGCGCCGTGCTGCGAAGTTTGACAAGGCCTTCTGGTCTGGCGAGCCGCTGGATGAGCTCTATGACAAAATCGGCGCTGTGCCAAAAGGCGGCAGTGAGCTAATTTTTACGGCCGGAATGACCGAATGGCGGCGCTCGCATCGCAGCGATGGGGTGTTGATTGCCGGGGCACAATCGCGGATCGAGCGGTCCATGGATGTGGCTTTGGGCAAGCAATCGAATGATTTACAAAGTGGATTGGCAATTTTGGCCTCGATTGGCTCGGTGGCGCCCTTCATTGGATTGTTCGGGACGGTCTGGGGCATCATGAACGCCTTTGTTGAGATTGCAGCACAACAAAATACCAATTTAGCCGTCGTGGCGCCGGGGATTGCTGAGGCGCTTTTGGCGACAGGCCTCGGGCTGCTGGCTGCGATCCCTGCGGTGGTGTTTTACAACCATCTCAGCGCTGGTTGCGATCGTGTTATTGCGGGCTATGAAGCTTTTGCGGACGAGTTTGCAACCATTTTGTCACGCCAATTGGGAGGCTAAGCCTTGGCTATCAAGCTGGATATGGCGGAGGAGCGCTCTGGCCGGCTGCGCCGGCGCCGGCGCAGCCGGCCAGTGGCTGAGATTAATGTCACACCATTTGTGGATGTGATGTTGGTCTTGCTGATCGTGTTTATGGTGGCGGCGCCGTTGCTGACAGTTGGGGTGGATGTTGATTTGCCCAAAACTGCCGCCGGTGCCTTGCCAAGTGAATCAGAGGAGCCATTGACCGTCACACTCACGGCGGAGGGTGCAATTGTGATACAGACAACCGAAACGCCAGAGACGGAATTTTTGACCCGTCTGCGCGGCATCGCACAGGAGCGCGCAGATGATAAGGTTTTTCTGCGGGCCGATGGCGCCATTCCCTATGCGCGCGTGATGCAGATCATGGGAGCAATGAACGCAGCCGGCTTCGACAATATTGGCTTGGTCACCGATTTTGGCGGTCCAACATTTGACGGCTCTGGCGGATAGGATCTCATGTCGCCGGGCAGCTATATTTCCTTCGCTCTCCATCTCGGGTTTGTGGGCTGGCTGGT
>JAKMFM010000037.1 GCA_022425445.1 Planktomarina sp. | reverse complement strand
GTCCACCATGATCTATGTCACCCACGACCAGGTCGAGGCTATGACGCTCGCTGACAAAATTGTCGTCATGCGGGCCGGGCGGGTTGAGCAAATTGGCTCTCCCATTGATCTTTATCGCAACCCTACGAATGCATTTGTGGCGCAGTTTATCGGCAGTCCGAAGATGAATTTCTTCACGGAAGCAGATTTGGCCGAAAACGGCAAAAAGTCTTTGCCAGCAGCGGCCAGTGGCGCGCATATTGGCATTCGTCCAGAGCATCTGACGACCTGTACTGAGGCTAAGGCGATTGTTGGGGGGACATTGGATCTCGTGGAGCAATTGGGCGAATATGCTTTGGTTCACATGGTGGGCGCCTCTGGAGAGGCCTTCATCGTGAAAATGGAGCATCCGCCCGCAGCCGTAAAAGGTGAAACCATGTGGTTTACGGCGCAAAGCGATGTTCTGCACCTGTTTGACCAAAGCTCGGGTTTGCGCATCGACGCGGCTAGCACATCCAGTTGATAGATGCGCATCGCGTCCTGTGATGCCTTTGAGGATGCACAGTTCCCCCGCTCCATGCGGGGAAATGACCTCCCTACGAGAGAGACAATCGGCGCTGGGCCTCAGGCTTTAGGCCTGCGCTAAAAGATCCTCGACGCGCGCAATTTTGCTGTCCCTATCATAGCCGTCAAAATAGACAGAGCTCATGATTTGCGGCGGACCGAAGAAGAAGCGCTCATACAGCGCTTGGCGATTGCCGAAGCCGGACACGGCAATGTCATGGGCCAGGCGATACAGGGCGACGCGATCGTGGCTGTCCATGTGGGTCAGTTGGAAATATTTCTCCACATCTCCTGCCATGGCATTGCTGAAATCTGCCTCGGTTGGTGTTGCCATGAGGGAGGAGGAACCGAGGAGTTGCAGGATCTCCACCATCCGCGGGTACATTTTGGGAAAGAGATTGCGTGAGACGTCCAAAGGGCCGCGCAGGGGAATGAAATTGCCCCATTGATCCTCATGGGCCTGTTGTTCTGCCGAAAAGAGCAAGGCGCGCACGGTTTCGGCCATCAACATCACTTCGGCAATCATACCCTTAGTGGCCAGATCCTTGTCGCGACCCGTTGCCTTGGCAATGGCACACATGACGCCGACCATGAATTCTGCCTTGGCCAGCTTTCCACAGGCCACTTGATGCGCCATATGCACCACCGCATTGGTTTGGGCGAAGGCTTGGTTGCATAGGTTTGGTTCGCCATACATGAAAACCCGTTCCCAGGGGACCAAGACATTGTCAAAAATGACCACTGCATCCATCTCCTCATAGCGTGAGGACAGGGGGGCATCGAAATGTGATTTTCCATGGTCATAGCTGTCCCGACAAATCATCTTGAGACCCGGGGTGGCGATGGGAATGGCAAAGGCGAAGGCAAAGGGAATATTGCTGTCATCGGCTCGTAAAAGGGTTGAGGGGAAGACCTCAATTTCGTCAGATAATGGCCCTAAAGTCGCCAACAGCCTCGCGCCTTTCACGATGATCCCCGCATCCGTTTCTTTGACGACATGCAGTGCAACCTCTTCGTCGAATTTGCCGCTGGTGGCCTGTGCATGTGAGACAGATGGGTTCACCAAAGTATGGGTCAGAACGCGATCATTGAGTCGGACCTCATCATAAAACTGGGTCATATTTTGAACGAAATCCGCTTGTCCCTTGCTGCCTTGCGCTAGAAAACCTGGGGCGTGAGCAAAGGCCATAACGGAGGCGTTTTTATAATCGGGAGTGCGACCAAACATGCCATTGGACCATGTGGCCCATTCATAGAACGCGCGGCCGCGCCACTCCACATCGTCCTTAGACTTGGGCACCATGTGGGAAACGGCGCAGCGAATGCCCTTGCCGTCTTCATAGGTCACGATATCGCGATAGGCCGGTTCATGTTGCCGATCCAAAAAACCCGCCAAAGAGGCCGCGCCTCCAGCCATGCCCGGTTCAGCGGTCACATCTTGAACCCGCGCTCCACGCGTCCAAATTTCACGATCATCGCGCAGCCCCGCGAGATACTGCGCTCCAGTTCTGATTCCAGCGTTTCTCATGCCAAATTCCGTTTCTCTGCAGGGTCTGATAGTTTGTCTAAAATTCGATTAAACTCGGTCCATTCAGACTCCGTCACGCGCTGCATGAAATCGTCATGAATGCCCTCTACCATGGGCATCATATGCTCCATCAAGGCGCGCCCCTTTTGGGTGGGGATGATATGCACATGGCGGCGATCTTCTGTAGAGCGCAGGCGCCCGATGAGGTTTTTCTTCTCGAGCCGATCTAGAATTCCGACCAATGAGGGTGGGGGCAAAAGGGTGATCTGCGAGATCTGCGCTGAGGTGAGATGCTGCTTTTCCCAAAGCGCGCGCAGAACCCGCCACTGCTGGTCCGTCAGATCATTCGCTTGAAACAGACGCCGATAACTCGGCATAACCCGGTCTAAAGAGCGGCTGAGGATCATCGGCAGGCTGTCCAAGAATTTCGGCATTTACCACTCATCTATGAATAATTCATATATTAAGTAAATCGAGAGGCTCGGCTGTGTCAAGAAAATCTATGATCGCTGGTTTAAAATGCAGAAATTGTGGATCTATGCGCACTCCTCACTTGTCATTTTCTGTAAGGTTGCGATGATTTCATCAGTCGTGCTAAGGATAAGCCATGCCACATCTGACCGTTCAATATTCGCAGAATTTAGATGAAGGCGTTGATATGTCAGAATTTTGTTCGGTCATGAGTGTGGCCATGCAAGAAACGGGCGTGTTTCCTACGGCGGGCATAAGGGTGCGGGCGCATCCGATGCCGCACTATTGCGTCGCTGATGGACATCCCAAGAACGCCTTTGTTGATATGGTTCTACGCATGGGAGAGGGACGCAGTGATGCGACGAAATCGGAGGTCGGCGCGTTCTTGATGGCGCGGGCAGAGGCCGTTTTTGCGCCGCTTCTGGCCGAATCATTTTTTGCGTTGTCTTTGGAAATTGTGACGATTTCCAAGCCCTTCAGCTGGAAAACAAACAGCATTCACGCGCGGATCAATGCGCCATCTCGCAAAGGAGACACCCTATGAAATTTGCATCCATTCGCGCAGCGGGCGAGGCGCTCTATGGCGCGGTGACGGAGGCTGGTTTCATTGCTGTATCGCCAGAGTTTCCACAGTGGGCGAATTTAACCGATGTGATCCGCGCGCAAGCCCTGCCGCAACTGACCAAAGCGGCTGAGGGGGCTCGTGTCACCCATGATTTTGGCAGCTTCACCTATGAAATGCCTGTGGCCGGCGGTGAAAAGATTATTTGCGTCGGGGTCAATTTCCCAGATCGCAATGCGGAATACAAAGACGGCAGCCAAGCGCCTGCGAATATGTCACTCTTTCCGCGGTTTGCGCGTGGGTTTGTTGGCCATGAACAGGCTTTGATCCGCCCACCAGAGTCGCATCAACTCGATTATGAGGGCGAAATTGCCATTGTCATTGGCAAGGCAGGACGGCGCATTTCTCAAGCGGATGCTTACGATCATATCGCCGCTTTGACCCTGTGCAATGAGGGGACAATCCGAGACTGGGTGCGACATGCGAAATTCAACGTCACCCAGGGTAAGAATTGGGACAAATCCGGCGCTATGGGCCCCTGGTTGGTGCCTTTTGAGAAAGCAGCACAGTTGGACGATGTTCGGATTACGACTCACGTAAACGGGGAGTTGCGTCAAGATGATCGTACCAGCCGGATGATATTTCCCATCCGCCGCCAAATTGAATATATCTCAACCTTCACCACTTTGATGCCGGGTGATATTATTGTCACCGGAACACCGACGGGCGCTGGCGCGCGGTTCGATCCCCCGATTTATCTCAAACCTGGTGATTTGGTCGAAGTGCACGCTGACGGCCTTGGGACCCTGCGCAATTCTATCGAGGATGAGCCATGACCCCAGCAGAGATTTCCCAGGCAGCGCGGGCATTATTTGCGGCAGAAAAAAGCCAGAAACAAATTGGATTGTTGACCCGCGCCCATCCTGAAATGACCATGGATGATGCCTATGCGGTGCAAAAAGCATTGGTCGCGCTCAAGATTGCCGATGGTCGGCGTGTGACTGGTTGGAAAATTGGCCTGACCTCGAAGGCGATGCAATATGCTTTGAATATCGACATCCCGGACAGTGGGATATTGTTTGATGATATGCATTTTGAAGATGGCGCGACTGTGCCAGCTGGGCGGTTTATTCAGCCGCGCATCGAAGCAGAAATTGCCTTTGTGATGAAAGCGGATTTAAACGGCGCTGCGCGCCGCGATGAGGTATTGGCGGCAACGGACTATGTTTGCCCCTCGCTGGAAATTCTCGATACGCGGATTGAGCGCGTCGATGCGCAAACGGGGCAGACCCGCAAAATTTTTGATACCATTTCTGACAATGCCGCGAATGCTGGCATCGTTTTGGGCCGCGCGCGTCATGATCCAAACACGTTTGATCTGCGCTGGGCTGGCGCGATTTGCAGCCGCAATGCGGAGGTTGAGGAGACCGGTCTCGGCGCAGGCGTTTTGAACGATCCGGTAATGGGAATCGTTTGGCTGTCCGAACGTCTAGAAGCCTATGGACAAAAAATTCGAGCTGGTGATGTTGTTTTATCTGGCTCGTTTATTCGCCCGATCGAGGCGGGACCAAAGGATCAATTCGTCGCTGATTTTGGCCCTTTCGGGCAGGTATCCATCGGCTTTGCCTAGGCGCAGACCGTGCTATTTTTGGGCCCTATGGTACCGATTGGCGCAGACCCAAGCCTGGGCACGTCGCATGGGCATTGGACGGCGGAGGTTCACCGGGTTGCGGCTATGACTTGGCGCCAAATTGGAGGGCGCTAGAGGGACAAGCGGTAGCCTCCGTTCTCTGTGACCAAAAGACGGGCCGTGCCGGGATCGGGCTCAATTTTTTGACGCAGGCGATAAATATGGGTTTCCAGCGTATGGGTCGTGACGCCGGCATTATAGCCCCATACCTCATGCAAAAGAATGTCACGCGGCACCACATCTTCGGTTGAGCGGTATAGAAACTTTAAGATATTGGTTTCTTTTTCGGTGAGGCGAATTTTCTTGTCATCAGAGGTGACCAATAACTTGAGTGAGGGTTTGAACGTATAGGGTCCGAGCACGAAGATCGCATCTTCTGATAGCTCATGCTGGCGCAGCTGAGCGCGCATACGGGCCAAAAGAACGGGAAATTTGAAGGGCTTGGTGATGTAGTCATTGGCGCCTGCATCCAGACCCAAGATCGTGTCGGAATCCGTATCATGGCCGGTGAGCATTAAAATGGGACATTTGACGCCCTGCTTGCGGATCAAGCGGCACAGTGCGCGCCCATCTGTATCGGGCAGGCCCACATCTAAAACCAACAGATCATAACTGTGTTGCTTGACCTTTTCCAAAGCCTCCGCTCCACTGGCGCCCTCGTGGACATCGAAATCTTCGGTCATAAGAAGTTGTTCGCTCAAAGCCTCTCTTAGATCTTCATCGTCATCGATCAAAAGAACTTTTTTAAGCTGTGCCATTCTGCCCCTCCGCTTCATAGGATTGTCTATACCTGCGCGCTGGGGCGCTGTATTGCAAGATTTGCAACAGTGATCTCACGACCTCGTGTCACAAATGAAGGAATTGTTTCAATTCACCCGAAAAAGGGGCTATCGGGGTTCTATGAGTATATCACCTTCGCCTGTTGAGCTCCGCGCTCGTGCTTTGACCGATCTTCGTATGGGGCTGCCTGTGGTCATTGATATGCCGCAGCCTCTTGTGGTCTGCGCGGCAGAAACCTTGACGCAAGACAGGCTGGATGCGCTGCGTGCTTTGGGCGAGGTGCAGGCGGTTTTGTCAAAGTGGAGGGCAGATACGCTTAAGATCAGCGCTTATGATGGGACTGTGGCGCGCATTTCTGTGCCGTCAACGGTCGATGCACGCTGGTGCCAAGCGGTGGCCGATCCCATTCTTGACCTGAGCTATCCGATGAAGGGTCCCTTCCAAGCTCTGCGCGGCGGGTCCGCCGATGGGCACCGCCTTGCGGTGGCGCTTTTGAAAGCGGCGCATCTTTTGCCCATGGCGATCACGGTGCACAGCGGCGAGCCGCTCAATAGTTTGACGCATTTGCCCGTCGGTATCTTGTTGGAGCCTGGCTTTGCGCATGTGGTCTCTGCGCAGCTTCCGCTGGAAGTTAGTCAGGCGGGGCGCTTGCATGTGTTTCGCCCAGATGGCGGTGGGGATGAACATTATGCGGTTGAGATCGGAGCGCCTGACCGGGCGGTGCCGGTTTTGGCTCGCCTGCATTCGGCCTGTTTTACAGGAGATATTCTTGGATCTTTGAAATGTGACTGCGGTCCACAGCTCAAAGGCGCTTTGGCGCAGATGGGGCAGGAAGGCGCTGGGATCCTTCTGTATCTCAATCAAGAAGGTCGCGGGATTGGCTTGGCCAATAAGATGCGGGCCTATGCGTTGCAGAGCCAGGGTTTTGATACCGTGGAGGCCAATCATCGCTTGGGTTTCG
>JAKMFM010000252.1 GCA_022425445.1 Planktomarina sp. | reverse complement strand
CAAATCCATCTTATTGTTTTGCTTGCAAGCAGAGAGCAGGGGTTTCGCATTTAGCCCATCACTCAGGAGTATCTTTCCAATGACTGCAATTACCCTGATCAAAGCATGGATACCCTTCTGTGCAAATGAATGGTGAGCAAGGATCAAGGTCAAAATCTCCAGCAGCATGTATGCCGTAACCAATACAACAGGGGTCAAAAGAACCCAGCCTATTATTCTCAGCGTCGACGCTCTGAACATTTTGAAATCCGGATCAGGGTTGAAGTTTCATAGCCAAGCTACATGAATCAGCGGACAAGAACAGCCACTACGCAACATGATCGCCAGACACGTGTTTGATCGCAAAAAATTGATTAAATGTAGCCCCAGCGGATAACACTAATAACTGTTTTCATGTAAGTATTTGATTTTATGGTGCCCCCACACGGACTCGAACCGCGGACCTACTGATTACAAATCAGTTGCTCTACCAGCTGAGCTATAGGGGCACTGCGCAGCGATTTAGGACAAAAAATCTGCCTATGCAAGCCCTACCTGTGCGCTTTTGCCAAAAGATATATCGCGCCAAGCGATAGTGTTATGATAAGCAGAGCGGCGGGCGCGGATGCGTGGAAATTTTCCAAGCTGGCTTGTCCGTAGACATGGGTGGACAGCGTGTCAAAATTAAATGGGCGCAGCAGGAGTGTCGCCGGCAATTCTTTGACCGTATCCACAAAGACAAGTACCATCGCAGACGCAAGGCTGCCCCGCATAAGCGGTTGATATATATTAAGAGCGACATCTTTCGGCGGGCGCCCCAATGTGCTGGCCGCCAGTGGAATATTAGTTGAGATCGCGGCCAATCCCGCTTCCGCTGCCCCAACGCCAATCGCAAAAAAGCGGACGAAATAGGCCGCAATCAATGCGCCCGCGCTTCCGGTCAAAAGGAGGCCAGGATCACGGCGGAAGGTGGCAAAAATGAGGTCGGCCAGCCAATTGTCAAACACTGCCAAGGGAATCAATATCCCCAAACCAAGGATGGCCCCAGGGAAAGCGTAGCCAAGCGTCGTAAGGGTCAGCAGAGATTTTTTCCATGCCCCGGAGCTTTTCTGCACCCCCAAAACCATAGCAGTGGCAAACAGTACGACCAAGCCGGCGCTGACACCGCCCAAAACCAAGCTGTGCCCCGCCGCGCGCCACAGGCCCGAGTCATTCCAAAGGCTAAGATCCGACACCACAGGTGCCACCAGAACCATCAGCGGAATCAAAAATCCCAACCCAATCGGAACCAAGCAATACAGCAGCACAGCGGCTCCCTGCCGAGAGGACAAACGTTGCGGCTGGATCGGGGCCATCTGACGACCAGATTTGTTAAAACGTGCTCGGCGACGGCCAATTTTCTCAAGCCCCAACAACCCAGCAACGATCAAGGCGGCCAGCACTGCCAATTGCGCAGCGCCGCCCGGGTCATAGCTTTCCAGCCAAATCGAAAAAATACCAGTCGTGAGCGTCTGCACTGCAAAATAATCCACCGTTCCGAAATCATTCAGGGTCTCCATCATGACTATAGCGGTACCCGCAGCGATGGCAGGGCGCGCTTGGGGCAGACTCACGCGCAGAAACTGCCGCATATGTCCCAAGCCCAGTGAGCGGGCCACATCCTGACCACTGGCGGGCAATTCGCGGAATGACGCACGAGCGAGAAGATACACATAGGGGTAGAGTGTCAAAGACAGCACGAATACGGCGCCCAACCGCGAGCGAATATTGGGAAACCAATACTCCCGCGCGGAAGTCCATCCTGCCAACTCGCGCAGAGTCGTTTGCAGCGGTCCGGCATATTCCAAGACATCTACCCAAGCATAGGCAGCCACGAAAGAGGGCATCGCCAGCGGGAGGAACAACCCGTATTGCACCCAGTTGCGCCCTGGAAAGGCGAGATGCGTCACCAAGTAAGCCAACGAAGTACCGAGGAGGAGGCTCAGAGCGCCAACACCCAACATGAGAGACAGGCTATTGCTTAAATAGCGCGGAAATACCGTTGCCAAAAGATGCGCCCAGCGCGCACCATCGCTGCCAAGCCCCATCCAGGCAATCGAAACAATCGGCAAGAGCACACAGCCCGCAATGGTCAGCGCAAACCAACTGCCCAATCCCACGCGTTTCTTTACTTTTTCTGCCACGAAGCCCTCTTTTTTGATTTCGGCTGTTTTAATTTATGAACGGTTGCCTATAGTCTGGCCGCTAAGAACTATTTTCCAAGGCAGCATATTTCGATGCAAATTGTTTACCATATCGGCGCCCATTGCACAGACTAAGATGCCCTGCACGCTTCGCTTGTGAAGAACAAAACCGCGCTTGTCCAGAAACAGGTCGCCCTTCCCCATCCGCGCAAATACCGAAACGTCATTCGAGAAAACCTACAAACCATGGCCAAAGGCGCGCGTCCAGATATGTCCGGAGAGGAGCTTTTGGCTGATATTCTAGGCGATTCAGATGCCGAGCGCATGATATTGACCAATGCCAATTTCATCTGCGTGCCAAACCGAATTTTCGAGGGTGGAGATTTCTATGCTTTGGCTGTGGAAAAGCTCCAGGCTTTTGGGACTTTATTCCAAGGCCATGAGATTGAATTGTCTATCTGCATGCGTGACCCCGGAACCTTTATTCCAGCAGCTTATGGCAAATC
>JAKMFM010000228.1 GCA_022425445.1 Planktomarina sp. | reverse complement strand
TGGTTTATTGCGCCGCAGCGCAGGATTTCAGCGCCGCCTCAATTGCAGCATGATCCAAGCCAGCCTGGCCGATCACAACCAAGCGTGTGGCGCGCTCGATATCTCCAAAGGGCTGGTCGAAATAGGTCTCCACCCGTGGCCCGACGGCTTGCATGGTCAGACGCATCGGTTTGCCAGAGACGGCAGCGAACCCTTTGAGGCGCAAAATATCATGTTCGCCTATAATCGCGCTGACCCGGTCTGAAAAGGCCTTTGTATCTGCGATCTCGCCGAGGGTGACGACAAAGCTTTCAAAGGCGTCGTGATCATGGTCATGATCATGTTCGTCTCCATGGTCTTCGTCGTGATCATGATGGTGGTGGTGCAGTTCGTGGCGGGCCTCAAGATCACCCTCAGCGCCAATACCTTGTCCCAAAAGCACATCAACTGGCAATTTGCCCATGGCGGTTGTGACCACTTGCACACCACCGCGCGAGGACTCGCGCAGAGTGTCAACCAAAGCTTCGGCTTCAGCGACCTCCAGCAGGTCAGTTTTGTTCACCACAATCATATCGGCGCAGGCGATTTGATCTTCGAAAAGCTCTGATAAGGGCGTTTCATGGTCCAGATTTTCATCTAACTTGCGTTGCGCATCGACCGCAGCAACCGAATGGGCGAATCGGCCTTCGGACACGGCCTTGCCATCGACCACAGTCACAACCCCATCGACCGTCACCTGTGTCGAGATGCCTGGCCAGTTGAAGGCGCGCACAAGAGGTTGCGGTAGCGCCAGCCCGCTGGTCTCAATCACGATGTGGTCGGGTTTGTCTTCCCGGGCCAGAAGCTTTTCCATTGTGGGGATGAAGTCATCGGCGACCGTGCAGCAGATGCAGCCATTGGACAGCTCCATCACATCTTCTGCGCGGCAGGTTTCATCCCCACAGCCTTTCAAGATATCACCATCGACACCCAGATCGCCAAACTCATTGATGATCAGGGCTATCCTGCGACCCTGTGCATTTTGCAACATATGACGAATGAGGGTTGTTTTGCCCGCGCCAAGAAAGCCAGTGATGATAGTTGCAGGGATTTTCATAACCATGTCAGTATTCCTTGTGATCGGGATAGGAGTGCTTTACGCCGAATAGATGTGAGCCAAAAGGGGCGATGTTGAAAGATCGTGTGACCATATGTGATACCTGTGCGGAGCCAGGCGGGACGGCGCCCGGCGCCAAATGGGTGACAACGCTGAGCGAAGCGGTGCAGGCCAGCGGTTTGGAAGTCGAGATTGTTACCTGCTCTTGTCTCAACATGTGTCAGTATCCCGTGGCCTTTGCGCTGCAAGGGGCGCAGAAGGCCACCTATCTTTTTTCTGGTGCCGATCCTGCGCAGGATACACAAGATATGCTGGGCCTGCTCCAACTATACGCAGATGCGCCGGAGGGCTGGATTACCGAAGCGGAAGCCGCAGGGCGCTTGCGCCTTTGCCTGCAAGGTCGGGTGCCAAGGCTTTAGCCGCTGCCTCTAACGCTCCAAACGTTGCAATATTGCGGCCACCGCATATCCGAGTAAAACCCATCCAGCGGCGGCGGCTCCCAAACTCAGCGTTGCAAATTCTGCTGCCAACTCAGGTGGTGCCACACCGAAGAACGTGTCGAGATGTGGCGCGCCCAACAGGTGCGGAATCGCCATCAAAACAACGCCTGCCAGCGGCAGATAGCTGCGTCCGAAGGCAATCAAGCCAAGTCCCGCAGCGCTCGCTAGAATTGTGCTGATCCACCACAACTGCCGTTGTCCCACCTCAGCTGCGATGGTGCCTGGCAGCTCAGGAGGCAGGCCGAACGCCGGCGCCAACTGCACTGCGATGTAGCCGCATAGCCCCCAGATTAAACCCTGTTTGGCGGTGGTTGTGATACCCTTGAGAGACGCGAAGCTGATCATAGCAGCCAGTAGAAGCCCGTAGCCCGTGTAGGTCACAATGTTGAACGCCACTGTCATGGAGTGGCGCAGCCAATCCCCCGCCAAAGTCGGTGCACCGCGATCGCTCTGCGGGGATCCGTCCGTGCCAAAATGCACGCGCGCTCCGGTCTCATAAAGCTCGCCTTCCAAAAGCACCGGAATCACGAATGTGAACTGAAGTGCTGAGGCCAATAACCCAGCAGCGATCCCTGCACAGATCGCGCTAACAAACAGATTTTTTGTCATGGATTTAGCTTAGTGGCAAGGAAATGCCATGGCATGACGCCCGTCATGGGCTGCATCATGCAGCGCATTGGCCTGCGCATAGCCAGAAGCCATCAGCAGGGCGAGCCCTGTAATAAAGGCCAAAGTGATGCCCGCAGTGGCCGGCAGGGAAGCTGCAATTGCTTTGCTTTGTGTTGTCATTTCGTCTCTCCTAATCCTGTCACACCCGACAGGGGGTTACTGATCATGTAGGCCGGTCTCCTGGCTGGCGGCATGATGATCTGTCTCCTTCCCGGTTTCCCAGTGGCATATGACAGACCCAAACCGCTTACAGTCGCGGGGGCGGCTTTGGTTTTGGGTCCCGATATGGGTCACCCGCACCAAATTCCCGTTTCAGTTCCGAATGCTTTGCATCCAACGAACACCTTACACCGCTATGAGTGTCTTGCTTGATGGGAGTCGTCAAGATCGTTTGCGACATCACAGCGTAGAGTATCGGCATTTGTGATCTTGGCGGAACTATGAACCCACGGGTTTTCATTTTGCTTGGACTGCTCCATTGTCCGCATAAGAGCGGAAGAGGTTGGAATGCGCGGATTGGTTTTCAGGTTTGCCATGAGTATGGCTATGGGCATTGGCGTGATGAAGAACGGGCAATTGGTCGGTACGGAGCGCGTTGTAGATGTGACGGAAGATGACATTTTATCGATGATCATTCTTGGCAAGAATCCCAAAGAGTCCCATTAACTGATGTATATCGGGTTAGATCTTGGCACTTCAGGTTTAAAGGGCATCGTCATTGACGATGCCCAAACTATTTGTGCTGAAGCCACTGCGCCCTTGCGTGTTAACCGGCCCCACGCGGGCTGGTCAGAGCAGGCGCCGCAAGACTGGCTCGCGGGTGCGGAGGCGGTTTTTTCGTCTTTGGCCGCGCAGACCGATTTGAGCGCCGTTCGTGCCATTGGCCTATCTGGGCAAATGCACGGCGCAACGCTTCTGGATGCGCAAGACAAAGTGTTACGCCCGTGCATCCTGTGGAACGATACACGGGCTGCGGCTGAGGCTGAAGAGATGGATCGCAATCCAATCTTTCGTCGCTGGACTGGCAATATCGTCTTCCCTGGCTTTACCGCACCCAAGTTGGCCTGGGTGCGGCGGTGGGAACCTAAGATTTTTGCCACAGTGGCCAAGGTGCTTTTGCCCAAAGATTACCTGCGGCTTTGGTTGTCGTCTGAGCATGTGGCGGAGATGTCCGATGCAGCTGGGACCTCTTGGCTAGACGTGGGCGCGCGGGCTTGGTCCGATGACCTGCTTGCGGCGACGGGATTGCAGCGCGCACAGATGCCGCATCTTGTGGAGGGTTCTGAGGCTTCTGGAATGCTCCGCCGGGATCTTGCCGCGCGCTTTGGCATGCGGGGCGATGTGGTCATTGCCGGCGGCGGTGGGGACAATGCAGCCAGCGCAATCGGCGTTGGTGTGGTGCGCGGTGGTGAGGCTTTTGTCAGCTTGGGCACCTCTGGCGTCTTATTCGCTGCCAGCGATGCCTATCAGCCAGACCCGGCCAGCGCGGTCCATAGTTTTTGCCATGCGGTGCCGAAGACTTGGCACCAAATGGGGGTGATCTTGGCGGCCTCTGATGCTTTGAGTTGGTTTGGCCGCGTGCTGGGTGCGGCGCCTGCGGATATGACCTCGGGGCTTGGCCCGCTCCAAGCGCCATCCTCAACGCTGTTCCTGCCCTATCTCGGGGGTGAGCGCACACCGCATAATGATGCGGTGATCCGTGCCAGTTTTCTAAACCTTGACCACAGCACGGATCACATCGCCATGACGCGGGCGGTGATGGAGGGGGTCACCTATGCGGTGCGAGACAGTTTTGACGCTCTGACCTCAACGGGAACAAGAATTGAGCGTTTGCTCGCCGTAGGGGGTGGCTCAAAATCTGACTATTGGGTGCAGGCGATTGCGACCATCCTGGGGTTGCCGATAGAGCTGCCAGTCGCAGGCGATTTTGGCGGCGCCTTTGGGGCGGCGCGGCTGGCGATGATGGCGACAGGCGCCAAAGTGAGCGATGTGGCCTATGCGCCCAAAATCGCACGGGTGATTGAACCCGTCCCAGGGCTCACCGATGAGTTTATGGCAGGTCTGAGCGCCTACCGCGCGGCCTATCAGGCTTTGAAGGGTCTTGGTGGATCTGCGGCTGGCTAAGGATTGGGGTCTTTGCGCCCCTTTAAAGATATGCAACTGTTGCCCAATTTTGGGTATTAACTTGTCTAAAAAAGGTGTTCGATGACTGATTTCTTCCAAGGCGTTCCTCAAATTCAATATGAAGGCTTGCAGACGGACAATGAGTTTGCCTTTCGCCATTACAACCCCGATGAAATGGTCATGGGCAAAAGCCTCAAAGAGCATTTGCGCTTCGCCGTGGCCTATTGGCATTCCTTCGCGTGGGAGGGCGGTGATCCCTTTGGTGGACGCACCTTTGATCGGCCTTGGTTCGGATCGCAGATGGCGTTGGCCAAGCTCAAGGCAGATGTGGCCTTTGAGATGTTTGATATACTCGGTGTACCATATTTTTGCTTTCATGATGCCGATATGCGTCCTGAGGGCAGCAATTTTGCCGAAAACACCCGCAATCTAGAAGAGATGGTAGCGTATTTCGCCCTGAAAATGGAAACGTCGCAAACCCGTTTGCTATGGGGCACTGCGAATTTGTTTTCTCACAGGCGCTTTATGGCCGGGGCGGCGACGAACCCGGATCCTGATGTTTTTGCCTACAGTGCCGCGACGATTAAGAGCTGCATGGATGCCACTGCACGGCTCGGCGGTGAAAACTATGTGCTTTGGGGTGGGCGTGAGGGCTATGAGACCTTGCTGAACACGGATATGGCGCGTGAGCGAGCATAGGCTGGGCGCATGCTGCAGATGGTGGTCGAGTATAAACATAAAATTGGCTTCAAAGGCGCTATTTTGATAGAGCCCAAGCCGCAAGAGCCAACAAAGCATCAATATGATTATGATGTTGCTACGGTATATGGGTTTTTGAAGGACTTTGGTCTGGAACACGAGGTTAAGGTCAATATTGAGCAGGGACATGCGATTTTGGCGGGGCATTCCTTTGAGCATGAACTGGCGCTTGCGCGCGCTTTGGGAATTTTTGGCTCCATTGACATGAACCGCAATGATTACCAATCGGGTTGGGATACGGATCAATTTCCGAACAATGTGCCAGAAATGGCTTTGGCTTATTATGAGGTATTAAAGGCCGGCGGATTTACCACAGGTGGCACCAATTTTGATGCGAAATTGCGACGACAATCAATTGATCTTAAAGATTTAATTTTATCTCACGTGGGTGCAATGGATGTTTGCGCGGTAGGGCTAAAGGCAGCCGCGGCCATGCTCGAGGACGGCCGGCTTGAGGCCGCCCGCACCGAGCGCTATGCCGGCTGGGACAGCCCGGCAGGTCAGGCGCTTTTGCGCAGCGATTTGGAGCAAATTTCTGCACGGGTGGTGGCCGATGATATCAATCCAGAGCCAAAATCGGGCCGGCAGGAGCGTTTGGAAAATTTGGTGAACCGGTTTTTGTAGATGCCGATCAAGATTTGGCGAATACATCGCGAAACCGATCCCTTAGGGCATTTTTTTGCACCTTGCCCATCGTGTTGCGCGGCAGGTGTGACAAGACGATCAGTTTCTTGGGAAGTTTAAAGCGGGCCAGGTGCTCTGAAATATGGCTTTGGATCGCGTCCAGATCGGGTGTGTGTTCGGGACTCGGCACGAGAAGCGCCAGCACGGTTTCGCCAAAATCTGGATGAGGGACTCCGATCACGGCGCTTTCTAGGACGCCCTCTAGCGCGTCCAGCACCGTCTCGATTTCTTTGGGGTAGATGTTAAATCCGCCTGAGATAATCAAATCTTTATTGCGTCCGACAATATGGACATAACCATCGGCATCAACCATGCCCAGATCCCCGGTCATGAAAAATCCATCGCTGCGCAGCTCCTCCGC
>JAKMFM010000227.1 GCA_022425445.1 Planktomarina sp. | reverse complement strand
TTGCGCTGTAAGATCACCGGGGCAGAAAATCCGCGCAACAGGGATGGGATCGGTGCAGCGCGCAGGCCAGAGAAGCAGAAGCTCTGCTCGGCGTCGCTCAGCACCAGCAGCTCGGTGGCCAGCGCTTCTGTGCCATCTGGATACAAAAGCCCCAATGCGATGGGGATCACCAGGGGTTGTTTATCTGGCTGACCAGGTGTCGGGGGCGTGACTTGTGTGAGGGTCAACTTATAGGTGCCATCGGCGAAATGGTCGTGGACGGTTACAATGGGTGTGCCTGCTTGGCTGTACCAAAGTTTGAATTGGCGCAGATCCTGCCCCGTGACATCCGTGAAAACCGCCAGCCAATCTTCAATCGTACAGGCTTGCCCGTCATGGCGTGCGAAATAGAGCTCCAATGCCTCTTTATATGCTGCATCGCCCACCAAAAGCTTGAGCATGCGGATCAATTCTGCGCCTTTTTCATAGACTGTGGCTGTGTAAAAATTATTGATCTCCACAAAGCTCTCGGGCCGCACAGGGTGGGCAAGGGGGCCGCTGTCTTCGCGAAATTGTCGTGCACGCAGTGCGGTAACATCTTCGATGCGGCGCACCTCCGCCCCCCGCATATCAGCGCTGAATTGCTGGTCGCGAAACACCGTTAGGCCCTCTTTGAGACTCAATTGGAACCAGTCGCGGCAGGTGATGCGATTGCCTGTCCAATTGTGGAAATATTCATGGGCAATGATGGCTTCGATGCGTTCGAAATTGCCATCCACAGTGGTTTCAGGACTGGCCAGCACTGCTGAGGAATTAAAGATATTCAGACCTTTGTTTTCCATCGCACCCATGTTGAAATCATCTACCGCGACGATGTTGAAGACAGAAAGATCATATTCGCGGCCGTACACGCGCTCGTCCCAGGCCATGCTGGCCTTGAGTGCCTCAAGGGCAAAGTCGCATTTGTCTTGGTCGCCATCGCGCACATAGATATTCAAGTCCACGGGCTTGCCCGAAGCGGTGGTGAAGTGATCGGATACCACTTGAAATTCACCCGCGACCAAAGCGAAGAGATAGGCCGGTTTTGGCCAAGGATCTTGCCAGCGGCGGGTCGTGCCGTCACTGGACATCGGCTCACCATTGGATAGGGCATAGGGCAGCTCGCTGCGAATCGTCACATCAAAAGGCGCCATGACATCGGGGCGATCGGGGTAGTAGGTGATGCGGCGAAAGCCTTCGGCCTCGCATTGGGTGCAAAACATACCATTGGACATATAGAGGCCGGATAATTCCGTATTGGCGCTGGGATTGATCTCTACTTCGCTTTGCCAAATGAAAGGGCCATCTGGCACATTGCAGGTCAACCCCGCCTCAGACATGATAGGAGTGACCGCTGCGCCATTTATATAGGCCGACAGGAAGGCCAAATTTTCCCCATGCAAAAAAAACTCGGAGTTGCTGCTATCGGGGTTTGGCCGGAATTTCACGGTGGAGCGCACCCGCGTGGCTGTGGGGTGCAAGTCAAATTCCAGCGCGACGTGGTCAACCAAATAGGCGGGCGCTGTATAATCTTTGAGGTAGATCGTTTGCGGATTTTCGGCAGTCATGGCGCGGCTCCTGATATGGCTATGTGATACCTAGCGGCCTTCGTGGCCAGTTGGAATAAGCCAGGCAAGAAAACTTCACGCAAGGAGTGGAATTTGTCCCCGAAAGGAAAATTGGTACGAAATAGTAACCAATTCGGCTTGAAATTCACTGGCGAGCTGGGTAACGACACTCCAAAGAGATCCGTCATGCCGGATCGCCCACTTCTGGAGAGCGCGACTATGTCCAAATACATTGAAGTTTCAGGCCTTTCGGTGGCCCAAGAGCTACATGAATTCATCGAGACTGAAGCTTTGGTCGGATTGCCGGTCACTGCCGGCCAGTTTTGGGATGGTCTGTCGGAAATGGCACATGAGCTGGGGCCGAAAAACCGAGCACTTTTGTCGCAACGTGCAGATATCCAGAAAAAGATTGACGATTGGCATATCGCGCGCCGCGGTCAGGCACATGACGCCGAGGCCTATCAGGAGTTTCTGAAAGAGATCGGCTACTTGGTGCCGGAACCGGCGGATTTTTCTGTGACAACTCAAAATGTCGATCCAGAAATTGCGTCAACGCCCGGTCCGCAGCTCGTGGTGCCGATTATGAACGCACGCTATGCGCTGAACGCGGCCAACGCCCGTTGGGGCAGCCTCTATGACGCGCTCTATGGGACCGATGCTATGGGTGATTTGCCGGGCGGCGGCGGCTATGATGCGGCGCGCGGTGCGCGTGTGATCGAATGGGCCAAAGCCTATTTGGATCAGGTGGCGCCCTTGGCCAGCGGGTCACATGCGGATGTCACAGGCTATTATGTTGTGGGGGATGCGCTGGTTCCCGCTCTTGCGGATCCGTCGCAATACATAGGGATAAATAAAGACGACAGTGGAGCTCTGGTTGAGGTGATTTTGCAAAAAAACGGTTTGCACATTGCCATTAAAATCTATCCAAAGGGCAATATCGGCAGCGGTGATAAAGCGCATGTAGACGATATCCTGCTGGAAAGTGCAATTTCGGCCATCATGGATTGCGAAGATTCCGTTGCCGCGGTGGATGGTGCGGATAAGGTTCTGGCCTATCGCAATTGGCTTGGACTGATGCGCGGTGATCTGCGCGAGACGGTGCACAAGGGCGGCAAATCCTTTGACCGGGTCTTAAATGCGGATCGCAGCTACCAATTTGGTGGAGAGACGCATGTGCTCAAAGGACGGGCGCTTATGCTTGTGCGCAATGTCGGGCATTTGATGACAAATCCTGCTGTCAAAGATCGTGACGGGCGCGAAATTGGCGAAGGCTTGTTGGACGCTTTGTGCACGACGCTGATCGCGATGCATGATCTACAGAGCGCTGGTGGCAACTCGCTGCGTGGTTCGGTTTATGTGGTTAAACCCAAGATGCACGGACCAGAAGAAGTCGCTTTTGCTGATGAAATCTTCACCACGGTTGAGCGTATCCTAGGCCTGCCGCAAAATACCGTGAAATTGGGCATTATGGATGAGGAGCGTCGCACGAGCGCCAACCTCAAAGCCTGTATCAAAGCAGCACAAGCCCGGGTGGCCTTTATCAACACGGGCTTTTTGGATCGTACGGGGGATGAAATCCACACCTCGATGGAGGCGGGACCAATGATTCCAAAAGGGCAGATGAAAGTCACCCCTTGGATCAACGCCTATGAAGATCGCAACGTAGACATCGGTCTGGCCTGTGGGTTGCTTGGCAAGGCGCAGATCGGCAAAGGCATGTGGGCCATGCCGGATTTAATGGGCGATATGTTGGCACAAAAAATTGGCCACCCGAAAGCTGGGGCGACCTGTGCTTGGGTTCCAAGTCCAACGGCCGCGACCCTGCATGCAACTCATTATCATCAAGTTGATGTGATGGCGGTGCAAGCAGAGCTGAAAGCAAATGGTCCGCGCCGCGGCATCGATGATCTTTTGGCCATTCCAGTGGGCGCCGGTAGCAATTGGTCGCCCGATGAGTTGGCGCAAGAGATTGAGAACAATGCGCAGGGGATCTTGGGATATGTGGTGCGCTGGGTGGACAGTGGGGTTGGCTGTTCGAAAGTGCCAGACATTCACAATGTGGGGTTGATGGAAGATCGAGCGACTTGCCGTATTTCTTCGCAGGCCTTGGCAAATTGGTTGCACCATGGCGTTATCGACGGTGACATGGTTATGGCTGCCATGAAGAAAATGGCCGCTGTGGTGGATGCGCAAAATGCAGGTGACGCAGAATATACGCCCATGGCGCCCAATTTTGACGGGATCGCTTTCAAAGCGGCTTGCGATCTTGTGTTTGAGGGTCGGGTGCAGCCTTCGGGTTATACGGAACCTGTCTTGCACCGCCGGAGATTGGAGTTGAAAGCCGCGCAGGCGCAGTAACGTCTGCATTTCTCGTTTACTTACACCCGTGATCACACGGGTTTCACTCGAAAGAATACCAATGCCTGATATTAATCTTAGAAAAGCAAAGTCTATCATTCGTGGCACCTTGGCAAAGGGCAAAGAGCTTGAGCTCAAACCGCTCTCGGTGGTGGTCCTGGATGCCGGTGGGCATGTGATTGCCGTTGAGCGCGAAGATGGGGCGGCGCCTGGCCGATTTGCCATCGCACAAGCCAAGGCCTTTGGGTCAATCATGCTGGGCATGGGCGGTACAGCTCAAATGGCGCGCGCAGAGCAGCAGGCTTATTTTATGACTGCGGTGAATGGCCTTTATGGTGGCCAGGTGATCCCAGTCCCCGGGGGTGTTTTGCTGCGCGACAAAAAAGGCAACGTGATCGGCGCTGTTGGTGTGACGGGCGACAGCTCTGACAACGACTTGATTGCGGCCATGGCAGGGATTGAGGCCACTGGCTTGATTGGTGAAGGGTAAACCTGGCCGGGGCCAGACGCCCCCCTGAGCACCACCGGTGCAAGTGACACCGATCTATAAAGGAGCGCGTGAGTGCTCCTTTTTGTGCGGGTGCGATTGTTTCTTATGCGGGCCGCCCTGAGCGATTGCAGAGCGATGATGCAAAACACCGCGCACGGCCGCGGCGCCCGTTTGCTCGCCGGCTGCGCCCGTTGGTGGCATTGAAATATTATATCTCTGATATTAGAAGATATATTGTGATGGTGCTCTCTAAATGACTGCCCGCCCCAACCGCGGACTCTGGCCGGTGACTGCCTTGCTCAGTTCTTTGGGTGGTGTTCGCTAGAATTGCCGCTGCGCTTTTTTGCAAAACGCTTTTTGCTTGAGGGCTTTCCCGCTGGCGTTGGACATTCTATACTTGCTCAAATTTCACATAAGGTGTGGCTATGGCGCGTCCAGTTATTGGCATTATTGGAAATCCCCATCTGATCAATTCAGAATATTTGGTGCATGGGGCGGGAGAGATGAATTCTCGAGCAGTGCGCGAGATTTGCAATGCTTTGCCTGTCATCGTGCCGCCTGACGCGCTGCTTGCGCCGATTGAGGAGCTGATGGAGGCTTGTGATGGTTTTGTTTTCACTGGCGGGCGACCCAACGTGCATCCCAAAGAATATGGTGAAGACCTGACGGAAGGCCATGGGGACATCGATGAGAAACGAGATGGTCTGGCATTGCCTTTGATCCGTGCTCTCGTCACGCGTGGTCAACCCTATTTGGCGATCTGTCGTGGGTTTCAAGAGATGAATGTCGCAATGGGGGGCAGTCTTTACCCGGAGATCCGAGATTTGCCTGGGCGTGATAATCATCGCATGCCGCCCGATGGCACTTTGGAAGAAAAATTTGCGCTGCGCCATGATGTACGCTTCACGCCAGGCGGGGTTTTTGCGCAGATGTTGGGGGCCGAGGTTGTGTGCACCAATACGCTGCACGGTCAGGGGATCAAAGAGCCCGGTCCGCGTGTGGTGGTTGATGGCCATGCGCCCGACGGCACGCCCGAGGCGATTTATATCGAAGATGCCGAAGGTTTCGGCCTAGGCGTTCAATGGCACCCGGAATATAACGCGGCGCAAGATCCTGTCTCTCAGCCGCTTTTTTCGGCTTTTGGAGCGGCGGTCCATGAATGGCGCGCCGCGCGCAGGGCGCCAGCTTAGGGTTGACCGCCCGAAATTTCCATCGCCTGCCCGTCGAAGCTGTCTGAGCCGGGACCACAAATCCATAGCGCGGCGGAGGCGACCTCATCGGCGGTGATCAATCTGCCATGCGGATTGAGATCGACCATCAAGGCGCGGGCTTCCTGTTGACTAATATGCGCCCGCTCTGAGATGCTTTGTGTATTGCGGTCAATGATATCAGTGTCGACATAGCCAGGGCAGATCGCATTAAAAGTAACCGGCAATTTTGCGTGATCGGCACAAAGCGCGCGGATCATCCCTATGACGCCATGTTTTGATGCGCTATAAGCATGCGCCCCCTTCAATCCGCGCACGCCGGCGATGGAGGAAACTGCCAAGACCCGGCCCCACTCCTGCACCGGCATATGGCGTAGAGATTCGCGGATGGTCAAATAGGCGCCATCCAGATTGATCGCCATGATCTTGCGCCAAAAATCAAAGCTGGAATTGCGGATATTTTGCCCCTCTGCGATGCCGGCATTGGCGACGCAAATATCAATGCTTCCAAAGTGATCCGCGATGGATTGCATGCCTGTGACCACTGAGGCCTCATCTGAAACATCCATTTTTACCGCCTGGCCTCCAAAAGATTCAGCGGCCTCTTCTAACACATTCAATCGCCGTCCCGTGATAGCGACATTGCAGCCTTGCTGAGCCAATGCGCGCGCGATTGACAGTCCGATGCCTGTGCCCCCGCCGGTGATGACTGCATTTTTTCCTGTCAGTAGCAAAATTATTCCCCTTAATCTCTGTATACAGAAATATACTCACATTTTGTGGCGAAAAGCCACGCTAGATCAGTTGCGCAATATTATTGCGCGCGTTACCCATTCGCCATTCGAAAGGTTTCGAGGACGGTGAAAGACCGCGTCATGAAAGGACGAAAATTATGAAAATTGGAGCTCTCAAAGAGGTTTCTAACGGTGAACAACGCGTCGCCCTAACACCAGAAAGCGCACTTCAGTTACAAAGGCTTGGTCATGACTGTGTCGTCCAAAAAGGGGCTGGGGTTGCAGCCGGCTTTAGCGATGCACAGTACAAAGCCGCTGGCGTCGAAGTTGCGGCGACCGCTGCCGCATTGACCAAAGCCTGCGACGTTATTGTCAAGGTTCGTCCGCCAAGCGAGGCGGAACTTAAACGCCTTTCTCCAGAGAAAACATTGATTTCATTTTTTTATCCTGGAGCCAATGCGGATCTCATGGAGCTGGCCAAATCCAAAGGTGCCAGCGTGATCGCCATGGATATGGTGCCGCGGATCAGCCGCGCACAAAAAATGGATGCGCTGTCTTCCATGGCAAACATTGCTGGGTATCGTGCGGTGATCGAGGCTGGCAACAATTTTGGCCGGTTTTTCACAGGCCAAGTCACCGCTGCTGGCAAAGTGCCGCCTGCGAAGGTCTTGGTGGTTGGCGCTGGTGTGGCCGGCCTTGCAGCGATCGGAACCTCGACCTCGCTCGGGGCCATCACCTATGCATTTGACGTCCGTCCTGAGGTCGCCGAACAAGTCGAATCGATGGGCGCTGAGTTTGTGTTCTTAGATTTTTCTGAGGAGCAGGCCGATGGTGCCGCTACGGGTGGCTATGCTGCGGTGTCATCACCGGAGTTTGCAGCCGCGCAATTGGCCAAATTCCGCGAGATCGCACCAGATATGGATATCGTGATCACCACAGCTTTGATTCCCAACAGAGAGGCGCCTGAGCTTTGGACCGCTGATATGGTTGCCAGCATGAAGCCTGGCTCTGTGATCATTGATTTGGCTGCAGAGAAGGGCGGCAATTGTAAACTGACGGTCATGGACGAACGTATCGTAACCGATAATGGTGTGATCATCATCGGGTATACAGATTTCCCAAGCCGGATGGCAGCGCAGGCCAGCACGCTTTATGCCAATAATATTCGCCATATGCTATCTGACCTTACTCCGCAGAAAGATGGGGTGATCGTGCATGATATGGAAGACGACGTGATCCGCGGGGCGACGATCGCCCATGCTGGGGAGGTCACATTTCCACCACCACCACCCAAGATTCAGGCCATTGCAGCCAAGCCAAAAGAAAAAGTGCCCGAAAAAACAGCGGAGGAAAAACGCGCCGAAGAGGTGCAGGCTTTCAAAAAGCAAACCCAGAACCAGGTCGCGCTTCTGGCCATTGGCGGGGCGCTTCTGTTTTTGGTCGGTAGCTACGCGCCGGCAAGCTTTATGCAGCACTTTATTGTGTTTGTGCTCTCTGTATTTGTCGGTTTCCAAGTAATTTGGAATGTCAGCCATGCTTTGCACACACCGCTGATGGCGGTCACCAATGCGATTTCCTCGATCATTATCTTGGGTGCGGTGCTGCAAGTTGGATCGACCAGCCTGCTGGTCATTATACTCGCGGGGATTGCGGTGTTCTTTGCTGGCATCAACATTTTTGGCGGCTTTCTCGTAACTCGGCGCATGCTTGCCATGTTCCAGAAATCTTAAGGAGGTAGAGACTATGGAAATGGGCTTTACCACGGCCGTCTACGTTGTTGCGGCGATTCTTTTCATTTTGTCCCTCGGGGGCTTGTCGGGCCAAGAGAGCGCCAAGCGCGCCGTTTGGTATGGCATTGTCGGCATGGCGCTGGCAGTGACCGCCACATTGTTCGGACCTGGGTTTGGTCTTTGGGGCCTATCTTTGGTTTTGATCGCCGCCGGTGGGGTGATCGGTTATCAATTGGCGTCAAAAGTTGAAATGACCCAAATGCCAGAGCTGGTGGCCGGCATGCATGCCCTTGTGGGGTTGGCCGCCGTTTTTGTTGGGTTCAATACGCATTTCGAGCTGGTCAATGTTGCTGCCATGGATGAGAGCGGGCGCAAATCTTTAGAAGGTTTTGCAGCCCTTTTGGCGAAAAAGACATCTGTCGAGATCAATATATTGCGGGTTGAAACATCGCTCGGGATTTGGATCGGGGCTGTCACCTTCACCGGATCCGTCATTGCTTACGGGAAATTGGCGGGCAAGGTGAACTCTGCGGCTACCAAGCTGCCCGGTGGGCATGTGCTCAACGCAATGGCGGCATTGGTCTCGCTGGGCGCCTTGATCTGGTATTTGAACACTGGCGCATTGATGCCGATGATGATCTTGACCCTTATGGCCTTGTTCATCGGCTACCATTTGATCATGGGCATTGGCGGCGCAGATATGCCGGTGGTGGTCTCAATGCTCAACTCCTACTCAGGTTGGGCGGCTGCAGCGATTGGCTTTAGTCTTGGCAATGATTTGTTGATCGTGGTGGGCGCCTTAGTTGGATCGTCGGGCGCGATTTTGTCCTATATCATGTGCAAAGCGATGAACCGCTCTTTTGTCAGCGTGATCCTTGGCGGCTTTGGCGGAACAGCAGGACCGCAAATGGCGGTGGAAGGCGAGCAAATCGCGGCTGAGGCAGATGGGGTTGCGACCGCTTTGAATGAAGCGGACAGCGTAATCATCATTCCTGGCTATGGCATGGCCGTCGCCCAGGCGCAGCAGTCGGTTTCAGAGCTTGTGCGCAAACTGCGGGCTAAGGGCAAGACTGTGCGTTTCGCCATCCACCCCGTTGCGGGCCGGTTGCCAGGCCACATGAATGTGCTTCTGGCAGAGGCGAAAGTGCCTTATGATATCGTCATGGAGATGGATGAAATCAACGATGATTTCCCTGACACAGATGTGGCGATTGTCATTGGATCTAATGACATCGTGAACCCAGCCGCCCAAGATGATCCCAATAGTCCGATCGCCGGGATGCCAGTCTTGGAATGTTGGAAGGCGAAACAGGTGTTTGTGTCCAAACGGGGGCAGGGCACCGGTTATTCGGGAATAGAAAACCCGCTGTTTTTCAAGGAAAACACGCGGATGTTCTATGGGGATGCAAAAGCCTCTTTGGACAAGCTGCTTCCAATGATAGAGTAATGAAACATAGCGTCGCTAGATTGCACTCTGGCGACGCTGCTTTTCGAGTTCAAGGTGAGGCCGTTTTATGGCACATTTGATAGATCACCCTTTGCGCCACGCCACGGCATCTGAGCTACATGCGCGGCCATTTCCCCATATTTCGGCCCCAGCGCGCGCTGCGTTTTTTGCATATACCTCGGCGCAGAATGATTCCGGGCGCCGCGAGGCGGCAGATCGGGAACATTTCTTGCGCCTTCTTGATCATTACGGTGTGGCCCATCCCGCTGACACGGAATCGCATTTCTTTGGCCAGTTGGGTGAGGTGTGGATCAAATGGGAATGCCATACGGAGTTTGTAACCTACACGGCCTTTGTCGATGATCTGAGCGACCGTGCCTTTGATGGCAGTGAATTTTCTGTCTTTCCCACCGCATGGCAGGCGGATCTGCCGGGTACAACGCTTAGTTCCACGTCGATTCGGGTCGAGGAAGATCAAGACACCCAAAGCATTAAGAATAAGCTTGAGGATTGGTTTGTCTCTGAAAGCTTGGCGGCCAGCCGGGTCTTGGACAGTGCGGCCGTTATCGCCGGCGATTACCGCATGGACGATAATGGCAATATGCGCTTTGCGGTCTTTGTGCCGGCTTCCACGGGCCGGCGTCGCGTGGGGCGGATTGTTCAGCGGCTCAATGAGATAGAAGTCTATAAAACGATGTCGATGCTGGGCCTCATGCGCGCGCGCGCCCTGTCGATAGAATTGAATTCAGTGGATACGAACCTGTCGGCGTTGGTGGCTGATTTGGCGGATGATCAGGTCCCGGCGGAAGATAATCTGAACGGATTGCTCAAACTTTCCGCCGATCTTGAGGGGCATTCGGCCGCGGTGGCGTATCGGTTTTCTGCCAGCAAAGCCTATGCGGCGATTGTCGCACAACGGATCGAAGTTTTACGAGAGACGCAATTCGAAGGGCGTCAGACCTTTCGCGAGTTTATGATGCGCCGGTTTGATCCTGCGATGCGGACGGTACAAGCGTTGGACAGCCGGCTTCAAGATCTCATTTCTCGGGCCATTCGCACGGGTGATTTGCTGCGGACGCGGGTAGATGTGGAGCGGCAAACGCAGAACCAAGAGCTTTTGAGCAGTATGAACCGCCGCGCAGATGCGCAGCTGCGGTTGCAAAGAACCGTGGAGGGCCTATCGGTCGTGGCCATCAGCTATTACGCTACTGGGCTGTCGCTTTATGTTTTGGCGCCTTTTTCGGGTCTTATCGGCTTGTCAAAAGGGATTTTGACCGCCGCTGTGGTGCCTTTGGTCGTGGGTGCGGTCTATGTTGCTCTGCGCCAGATACGCAAGCGTATCGCCCATTGAAGTAAATGCCTCTTGACCTGTGCAAAAATGCAGGTCCAACTGTAAATATGACAGATGTATTAAGTGCTCGCCAATTGTTAGACCATCTGGTCTCGTTCCCAACGGTCAGTTCAGATACGAACTTGCCACTTATTCACTTTGTGCGGGACTATTTCGCGCAACATGGCATCGAGAGTGTTGTCTATCCCAATGAGGACGGCAACAAAGCTGGATTGGTGGCGCAGGTCGGGCCGAATGTGCCCGGCGGCGTAGCCCTCTCGGGCCATTCTGATGTCGTGCCCGTGGAAGGGCAGGAATGGAGCACAAATCCTTGGCAGGTGATTGAAAAGGATGGTCGCCTCTATGGCCGCGGCACCTGCGATATGAAGGGATTTGTGGCCTTGGCTATGGAGGCCATGGTGAAAGCAAAACCTCTGGACCTTAAACGCCCGCTGCAATTTGCGCTGTCGCGCGATGAGGAGGTTGGTCTCCTTGGCGCGCCAGATGTGGCGCGGGGCTTGCTGGAAAACTATGCCAAGGCAGAGGCCGTGATTGTAGGCGAGCCGACTGAAATGCAGGTGGTGACTGGCCATAAGAGCTGTGATGATTTGCAATTTCATGTGCGCGGCAAAGAGGTGCACTCGTCCCGCCTGCATGAAGGGGTTTCGGCCGTGATGTGCGCTGCGCGTTTCGTCGAATGGGTTCGACAACAAAATATTGAGAGCCAAGCCAAAACTCCGACGGCGACAGCGGCGCTTTATGATCCTCCTTTCACGACTTTGCATGTCGGTGTGATGAATGGCGGCACGGCGCATAATATCACCGCGAAGGATTGTTATTTTTCAATTGATTTGCGCTGTGTGGGCGATGATCGGA
>JAKMFM010000202.1 GCA_022425445.1 Planktomarina sp. | reverse complement strand
CCTGCGGGCACATATGAACAAAGTCTATGGCACAATGTCCATTGGCATGGTGATCACCGCCGTTGCCGCCTGGGCCATCGCCGGCCTGGCCACGACAACAGATGCCAACATGGCCGCTGCGCAATTGCCGAATGGTAAACTGCTCACTAGCTTTGGATTGGTGATTTATACCACTTGGCTCAAATACGTCATCATGCTGGCGCCGCTTGCGGTGCTGTTCTTGGGCATGGGCACAGTGATGCGTCGCGCCAGTGCAGCCGGGGCGCAACTGTTCTTCTTTATCTTCGCCACTTTGATCGGCCTGTCGCTCAGCTCAATTTTCATTCGCTATACAGGCCACTCAATCACGCAAACCTTCCTGGTCACCGCCATAGCATTTGCGGGCCTCTCGCTTTATGGCTACACAACCAAAAAGGACATCTCCGGATGGGGCAGCTTCCTGATCATGGGCGTCATTGGTCTGGTCGTCGCGATGATCGTCAACATCTTCCTACAGTCACCCGCGCTCTTGTTCGCGATTTCAGCAATTGGCGTGTTAGTATTTGCCGGTCTCACCGCCTATGACACGCAGAATATTAAGAATGAATATCTGGCGCATGCCCATCATGGCGATCAAGAGTGGCTTGCTAAATCCGCCATCTTCGGCGCATTGAACCTCTACCTTGATTTCTTGAACATGTTCCAGTTCCTGCTGATGTTCATGGGAAACAACGAATAAGCCAGCCTCTTTGGCCGGCGCAACGTGCACCTCGCCAGACATGGCGGGGTGTTTTTTTGTGCCCAGGCTGTCATCAGAGGCCTGGCTGTCTTTTATATACGCAAAAAAAAGCCGCGCAGCTCGGTGCACGGCTTTTTGCAAATTGAAGGGGGCTTTTGCCTACTTAATTTTGCCTTCTTTGTATTCAACATGTTTGCGCGCAACCGGATCATATTTCCGGGCGACCATTTTTTCGGTCATTGTGCGTGCGTTCTTTTTGGTCACATAGAAGTGGCCAGTGCCCGCGCTGGAATTCAGGCGGATCTTAATTGTGGTTGGCTTCGCCATGATATGTCTCCTACGGGCGCAGCCTCATGGCTGCTTTGATCCTGATCTGACGGCTTTTAACGCTCTCAGCGGTGCTGTCAACCGATTCACGCGGCCAAAGCCAGTCAAATATGCGCGGGGAGCCTATAAGCCGGATTTTGTCCAGATCGAGGCTGTTACCAGCACAATCTTGGGCAATCATTCATCTCAGCGGCCTGTTGCCAGGACGCTCTAGCTGCCAACCCGAACCTGCGGGGCTGAAACGACCCATATGCGGTTCCTATTTGGCATTGCTCCCGGTGGGGCTTGCCGTGCCACGACTGTTGCCAGCCGCGCGGTGGGCTTTACCCCACCGTTTCACCATTACCTTGCATGCAAGGCTGTCTCTTCTCTGTGGCGCTATCCCTAGGGTTGCCCCCGCCGGGCGTTACCCGGCACCGTTGTTTCACGGAGTCCGGACTTTCCTCGAAGGTTGCCCCTCGCGATTGCCCAGCCCCCCGCGCACTGCTCTGTTACGAGCCCTGCACCCCCGGGTCAAGCCAACTGCGCGTGCAAAATCCCGCCGCCTGCCATCGATAAGAAGAGGTCTGCATAGGTCAAATCACCGCGCTAGAATGCCTTCGCAGCGGGGTAGGTTTGCGCAAGATCGGATAGGATTTTCAGATCGTCTTCGCCGAGCGGACCAGTGGCCTTCGGACGAAAACGTTGTCGGAAGGTTTCGAGCAGGGTTTGTTCCGAATTTGCCCCTTCAGGCCTACGATATCCGAACCGCTCGGCCGCCTCAAAGAAGGGCAATTGGTGCCTGTGGGGGGCGCCGCGGTATACCGCAAGGCCATCCCTGGCCAAATCTTGCCACTCAAACCAGCGCCCGGGGTCCTGTTTGCGCCCCGGGGCCATATCAGAGTGGCCAATCACCCCTTGCGCCGCGATCCCCCAACGCTGCATGACCTCTTTGAGCAAGGATTTAAGCGCTTGGATCTGCGCCGCGGGAAAGGCGTGATCGCCTGCATTGCACAGTTCAATCCCAATCGAAGCGGAATTTATATCCGTGCAATCGCCCCAGGCGCCCGCCCCCGCGTGCCAAGCCCGCTGCGCCTCGGGCACAAGCTGCACGGCCCCACCCGATTGATCCAAAAGATAATGGGCTGAAACCTCGTGGGCCGGATCACTCAACCGCTCAACAGCGGCCTGCGCGTCTGGCATGGCCGTGTAATGAAGAACGATCAAGGAGGGCAGCACCCCACCCTTGCGCGGCCCGAAGTTTGGCGACAGGAGCCGCTCTATGCTCAGAAGGCTCAGTTTCCCACTGCCAAACGAAATGGTCGTGGATCCCAACCACAGGCAAATCCATCCCCATCAGGATCCAAGCCATAGGCATCACGCTGCGGTCCGCCTCTGGCCAAAAAGTCTTGCTGCGCCTCATCCTTAGAGCGATAGCGATCGCAGCCCCCGGAGCTGATAACCTTGAGCCCCGTGCCAAAACGAATGTAGAGTTGCACGCCGATGGGATTATTGGTCCGAAGTGCGTATGCTACAACATTGGGTCGCCGGCCCGGGCGCTGCGGTAAGGCTTGCACCTCCATCACGATATATTTCGCCCGATTTGCAGCAATCCGCTCTGCATCGCTTTCCACAGTTTGCGCAGTGGCGACGACTTCAAAATCTTGCTCATTGGAGATTTGGCTCACAGCCGCTGGGGACCCCGCTGCAGCATCCGCAG
>JAKMFM010000195.1 GCA_022425445.1 Planktomarina sp. | reverse complement strand
TCAAACGATAGGTGGATATATGTCACGTCACCGCACTCAGTGTCGATCGTAATTCCCGGCAAATGTGTAAGCTTTATCGCAGCAATCAGGCAGTCTTGCGTGCCAAACATGCGCTGACTGATGGGGGATGACACCAAAGTCGATGTTGGCGGGACAGGCGCAAGGGCGTGCGGGGCAAACCCTGTCCCAAGGCGCCCTCAGAGATTTGGATAGGCCTAATTTTATTTTCGGGAAAATTGGGCGCGAGTTTTATTGATCTTTTCTCGATCCAACGGATGCATTGCGGACCGTGGTGTCGCGTATTGACCGGATCGCCGACACGGAGCGTTTCCACGCGCCTCGCTCCGGAGGGGGTTTCAATCCAAGTCCCCGCGGTAAAACAGGGCGTGGTTTGCTGGGCGATGTCTGCATAGGGCATTGGATCTCCGCCAGAAAAATCAGAAAGGCTGTACGTCACCCCATCCGCCAGATCTTGCGAGAACAGCAGATAACCTTCCACAAGATGCGACGGCTCAAGCATCCGCTAAACCTTAAAACTTGATCCGTCTGAGCCAGTGACCGTCCATGATCCACCGACCCGCGCATTGCTGTTTTGCAGGGTACCATTTTTTGATTTGAGAAGTTCTAAGCTGGTATCGGTGATTGTCAGATGTGCATCATTGTCGGTAAAGACCAGGGTGTCGATCTGTGTGTTTGCTTCGTCATAGGTGAACGATCCAGTGCTGCCCCAACGGAATCCACTGCCCAAAACATTGGATGCGGTGCCATCGATAGCATGCAGGGTATGGTCGGGCATTGTGACTGCGCTCTTGATAATAGGGACGATTAATCGAAACATTGATTAAATTTGCAGTCATCCTTCCCAGAAATGGTTAATTCTTTGTTAATATCATTTGTGATTACGGTGCATTTTTAGAAGTGATACTGGCGCAAGCCTCCGCCGTGGCTTCGAGGGACAAAAGTATGCTTGCATGGCGGTTTTTATAATCACAAGCTGGCGCCAGCACTTCAAAGCCGTCAAACGGCGGGCCAGGTGGCGGTCCTCCGGATTTGAGCATTGCGGCCAGTTCGTCGCGGGCACGCGCCACTTCGCCGGTTGTGCGACCGATGATATTTTGTCCTGCTAAACTTGCGGCCGCCTGCCCAAGAGCGCAGGCTTTAACATTTTGTGCAAATTCAGTGATTTTACCGTCTTGCACGGTCACATCAACGGTCACCTTCGATCCACAAAGCGGTGAACGTTTCGATGCGCTGGCACTTGGATTGTCGAGACGCCCCACATGCGGCATCTGCGCTGCGAGGGCGAGAATTCGCGTGGAATAAAGTTTGATCAAGTCGATTTGTTCAGTCATGGTTTGGACATTCCCTGTTGCACGCAATAGATAAGTCTCAGTCGTGGAATGCAAGAGGAGCGCCAACATGTTTGACCCGGAAACGCTAAAATATGATAGCAACGGATTGTTGCCGGTCATCGCACAATGCGCGGAGACGCGTGAAGTTCTAATGCTGGCTTGGATGAATGCTGAGGCGGTGTCTGAAACCTTAAGCAGTCGACGCGTGACCTATTGGTCTCGATCACGACAAAGTTTTTGGGTGAAAGGGGAGACCAGCGGTCATCGACAGACTTTGGTCGATATGCGCTACGATTGCGATCAAGATTGTCTTTTGCTGATCGTAATCCAAGAGGGACCCGCCTGCCACACCAATCGCCGCAGCTGTTTTTACACGTCGGTTATGACAGGTGACCCACGTGAAATAAGTCAACCAATAGCATGAATTAGGATAGTTTTCATAATTTGGAACGCGGGGGAAGTCCGACCATTTCGCTGATGTCATCCAGAGTTGCGCCTTCGTCACGAAATTTTGCAATGGCTTTGGCATCGTCTCTTTTGGCGAGGCGTTTATCGTCGTTATCTCGTATGAGAGCGTGATGGTGATATATTGGCGTTGGATAATTCAGGAGATGTTGGAGCAAGGCATGGATGGGGGTGGCGCTCAAAAGATCCGCGCCGCGCACCACATGGGTGATATTTTGCGCTGCGTCATCCACCACGACTGCCAGATGATAAGCCGCATCATCACTCCGGCGCGATAATACAACATCTCCAATATTATCAATATACTGAGATGCAAATGTTATGTGATTTTTAGCTGTTTTAAAATCAGCGGCAAGCTCTTGAAAGGCGATCTTAGAGCGCCCAGAAAGCGCAGCCGTCATATTGAGCCTCTGTGCGGCCCGGTCATCAGTCGTGTTGCTTTTTGGCGGACGACAGGTGCCCGGATAGATCAGCCCGTCGGGTCCCCAAATGGGCTCCACCCCTTCTTGCGGCGCAGAGGTGGCCTCAGCAATATCGCGGCGGCTGCACGCACAACCATAAAGCAGCCCGCGGTCTGACAGAGAGCAGAGCGCCGCCTCATAGGCGGCCCTGCGGGTGGCTTGCCGCAACACAGGCCCATCCCAAGTCAGGCCGATCCAGGCCAAGTCATCAAAGATCTGTTCCTCCCATTCGGGCCGCGCCCGGCTTTGATCAAGATCTTCGATCCGCAGTATAAATTCGCCGCCTTGCCGCCGCGCAAAATCATGCGCGATTATGGCGGAATAGGCATGTCCAAGATGTAACGGGCCCGTTGGAGATGGCGCAAAGCGGGTGCGGATCACAGGCGCCTCAGGATCAGAACGTCGGAGCCCATGGGAGGCTCTCGCAGGTGCAAGCCGTGTTCTCGAAATAACAGCTCTACCCGGCCACTGCCAATCTCGGTATCCAAAACAGCGTCATAATTGCCATGGTCCACGGTTGGGTCATTAAAGGACAGGCCGATGAAGCCACCCGGGGCGAGGTTATCAAGGATCAGGCTCAAAGTTTCAGGCGGCGCAGCGCCGAGCGACACAACACCGGCCGCGACGATCACCGAATATTGCCGAGCGGTCACCTCCGTGATCTCACCAGGACGACCTTGCCACAGGTTTTTATAAAGAGCCCGCGCCTTGGCTTTTTCAAGCATCGGTGCTGAGATGTCCAAACCATCTATGTTGGTAAATCCGGCATTTTGGAGCGCGTGGCCAGAAAGGCCGGTTCCGCAGCCGAAATCCAATATGCGGTCGCCGGGTTGAACATAGGGCTTTAACGCAGCGGCAATGCGGTGCGGGGTGTCATAACCGGCTTCGGCCAAATCCGCATCATAGTGGGCGGCCCAATCCGCATAGATTTCCAAAGTTTCCTCCACGGGGCGCGGCACCCAAAGCGGGAATTTGGTAGATAGATTGCTGTCCTGTGTCATGGCAGCAGCCTAGAGCTTGTTGCCGTTTTGGCAATAGATCAACGCGCCAGCCAGGCTGAAAATGTCTCTTTGGCACGGTCGGTATAGGCTTTGTAGCGCTCCTTGCGCCGTTTGCGTCCGCCTTTCACAGTGTCAATCGGGGGAAATAGCCCAAAGTTCACATTCATCGGTTGAAAGGTCTTGGCCACGGCGCCACCGGTAATATGGGTAATCAAAGCACCGCAACCGGTATCTGGCCCCGGCGCTGGCAAGCTGCGGCCTGAGAGTTCCGCGGCCGCCATACGGCCTGCGACCATCCCCATGGCTGCGCTTTCGACATAGCCTTCAACGCCGGTGATTTGGCCAGCGAAACGGATATTGGGCTTACTTTTTAGCTGCATTTGTGGGGTCAGCAGGGTCGGGGAGTTGATGAAGGAATTGCGGTGAATTCCGCCCAATCTGGCAAACTCAGCCTCCTCAAGGCCTGGAATCATGCGCAAGACTCGGGTTTGTGCGCCATATTTCATCTTGGTTTGAAATCCGACGATATTAAACAGCGTGCCCAAAGCATTGTCCCTGCGCAGCTGCACCACGGCGTAAGGCTTATTGTCTGGATCATGGGCGTTGCACAGCCCAACCGGTTTCATGGGACCAAAGCGAAGGGTTTCGCGGCCACGTTCGGCCA
>JAKMFM010000182.1 GCA_022425445.1 Planktomarina sp. | reverse complement strand
CGCCTATAAGGCCAGCCTTGAAGCTCTTGCGGCCGCAAATATCACAACCATTTGTTACAATTTCATGCCCATCCTAGATTGGACCCGGACCAATCTGCGGGCTGCGCAACCTCATGGCGGCGCTGCGATGCGATTTGATTTGATTGATTTTGCCGCCTTCGACTTGCATCTGCTACAGCGTGCAGATGGCGCTGAAAGCTATAGCGAGGCCCAGCAATCTGCGGCCGCAGAACGCTTCAACGCCCTTTCTGAAAATGGAAAAAAACAGTTGAAGCGAAATATTATCGCCGGTCTGCCGGGTGCGAATGACAGTTGGGGTTTGGAGGATGTGCGGGCGTTATTGCAAAGCTACAAAGGCTTTACGCGGCAGCAGCTTAGATCTCATTTGATTGATTTTTTGTCCGAAGTGGCGCCCCACGCCGAAACGCTGGGTCTGCGCCTGTGCTGTCACCCTGATGACCCGCCGTTTTCACTTTTGGGCCTGCCGCGGGTGATGTCCTCTTCGGCCGATTACAGCTCGGTGTTGAACGCGGTAGATCTGCAGGCCAATGGCGCCACGCTGTGTACTGGATCCCTGGGCGTCGCGGAAGATTTTGATGGGCCGGCTTTTGTCAAAACGCATGGGCCCCGCATCCATTTCGCGCATTTGCGCAATACCAAACGCATCGCAGGATCGGATGCGGCGCGGCCCGATTTTTTTGAGGCGCCCCATCTCGAGGGTGACACAGATATGGTTGGTACAGTGCGGGCCTTGATCGCCGAACAAAACCGGCGCCAGACCGAGGGGCGTGCGGACTGGCAAATTCCAATGCGACCGGATCATGGGCAAGAGTTGCTCAGTGATCTTGGGGGGCATAGTACGCCCGGCTATCCGCTGATTGGGCGCATGCGTGGCTTAGCTGAGCTGCGCGGAGTTATGGCCAGTTTCGGCGCCAATGCATCGGAGTTGTGACATGCAAGAGCGTCAAGGATGGAGAGTTCTCCAGGAGACCCACTCATGAACCCGGCGCAATGGCTGGTCCGCACGGCTGCGCTGGCACCACAAGCGCCAGCCTTATTCAAAGGCGCGAAGCTCGAAGCTGATTATGCCGAGTTCTTGCATCGGGCTGCGGCTTTAGCTGCTGGGTTGCGGGCGCACTACGGGATCCGCAAGGGCGACCGGGTTGCGGTGTTCATGAGCAATTGCACCGAGTACCTCGAAGCGCTTTACGCGATTTGGTTTATTGGCGCAGTGGCTGTGCCGATCAATGCTAAATTACACGCCAAGGAGGCCGCTTGGATCACTGCAGATGCCCAGGCTGAGCTGGCCTTTGTGAGCAAAACGACAGCGTTGAGATTGCAAGATGTCGCGCCCGCCTGCTTGAAAAACCTGCTGGATGTTCAGGGTGCCGGATTTGCTCAGCTGCGACAGCAAAATCCATTGTCCGCGCCAGAGGCGATTGGCGCTGATGAACTGCTCTGGCTGTTTTACACCTCGGGCACAACAGGACGGCCCAAGGGGGTGATGATCACCGCGGGCAATATTACTGCGATGTCACTGGCATATTTTAGTGATGTCGATGAGGTCCAGGTACAGGATGCCATCCTATATGCCGCGCCTATGTCGCATGGGGCAGGGATTTATAATTTCATGCATGTGATCAAAGGCGCGCGGCATGTGGTGCCCGAGAGCTGTGGCTTTGACGCCGAAGAAATTTTGCAATTGGCCCCTCGCATTGGGCATATTTCAATGTTTGCCGCCCCCACAATGGTCAAGCGTTTGGTGGCGCTGGCCCGTGCATCTGGTAGCTTGGGCGAGGGGATTAAGACCATTACCTATGCGGGTGGTCCTATGTATGTGGCCGATATTATTGAGGCGGTCGACGTCTTGGGCGATAAATTTGTGCAAGTCTATGGCCAAGGGGAGTGCCCGATGGGCATCACGGCCCTGCGGCGCGCATTTGTCAGTGACCGAAGCCATGACAATTGGAAGGCGCGACTGGGCTCGGTGGGCGTCGCGCAGAGCCCGGTTTTGGTGCGGATCGCAGATGCGGAGGGCACAACACTGCCGGTTGGGGAGATTGGAGAAATTTTGGTGTGTGGCAGCATCGTGATGCGTGGATATTGGCAAAACCCGGAGGCCACTGCCAAGACAATCCGGGACGGGTGGCTGTGGACTGGCGACATGGGCGCCATGGATGCAGATGGATTTGTCACCCTACACGACCGTTCGAAAGATATGATCATCTCTGGCGGCTCGAACATTTATCCGCGTGAGGTCGAGGAGGTGCTGCTGGAGCATGACGCAGTGGCAGAGGTGGCCGTCATTGGAAGCCAAGAGGCGGATTGGGGCGAGGTGGTCGTGGCCTTTGTTGTGCCGGTCGCCGGGCAAGCAGTGAAACCCGAAGCGCTTGACTCGCATTGCATTGCGCACATTGCAAGGTTCAAGCGGCCCAAGGCCTACCGGTTCGTGACAGAGTTGCCAAAGAACAATTACGGAAAGATCTTGAAAACGAAACTTCGGACTATGTTGGAAAATGGAGACGGTGATGAATAACGATCTTAAAGGACGGGTTGCGCTGGTCACGGGCTCTGTTCAGGGCATAGGGCTGGCCATTGCGACCGCTTTGGCCCAGCAAGGTGCGCGGGTTGCGCTTCATGGGCTCGCAGATTCGGATCAAATCGCTGAGGCCACTCGGATCATTCTTGCGGCTGGCGCCGACGACGTGCGCTTTTTTGAAGGTGATATGCGCGATCCAGACGCCATTGAAGCCTTGATATCTTCTGTAGAGGACTGGGGCCCATTGGATATATTGGTCAATAACGCGGGCATTCAACGTACTGTAAGCCTCGAAGAATTGACCCGCGAGACCTGGGACGCGATCATTGCGGTCAATCTTTCAGGCGCGCTGCATACGATGCGGCACGTTTTGCCGCATATGGCGCGGCGCGGCTATGGCCGCGTGATAAATATTGCATCCGTACATGGTTTGGTAGCCTCAAAGGAAAAGGCGCCTTACGTGGCTGCGAAATTTGGCTTGGTTGGCCTGTCGAAAGTGGCCGCTTTGGAATATGCAGCTGTGGGCAGTGCTGAGACGGGTGGGGTGACGGTGAATTGCATCTGTCCCGGCTGGACTGATACGCCGTTGATTGAACCGCAAATTATGGCGAGGGCAGAGAAATATGGCGGCGACCGGACCGCAGGCAAGGCGAATTTGGTGGCTGAAAAGCAGCCGTCCTCGCGGACCGCTGATCCCTCAGAGATTGGTGCTTTGGCAGTTTGGCTCTGCGCACCGATCGCCCATAACGTCACTGGTACAAGCATTCCCATCGATGGTGGATGGACCGCGCAATAACAGATGTCTGTTTTGCCGG
>JAKMFM010000096.1 GCA_022425445.1 Planktomarina sp. | reverse complement strand
AACTGCGATGCGTTTGAATGTCATGCTCTATGTGCCTGTTAGAAAAATGCCCGTAGGGCTTTGTTGACGTCAAAAGGGTGTTCGGTGATCGACATATGGCCCGATTGGGCAATTTCGACCAGCTCACTTCCTAGCGCAGCCTGTAGGGCCAATCCAGTTTTACGGGGCGTCATTCGGTCTTGGCCGCAGACCACAGTCAAGGTGGCGCAGGTGATAGATTGTGCGGCGGCGGGGCCATTGGCATACGCATTACAAGCCACCAAATCTTTATGCAGAGTGCCTGGCGCATTGCCGTCCATGAGGCGGCTGCCATAAAGCATATGTGAGGTGCCTGGCATTGTGTGGTCATGAATGTGACCTGCTGAACCATGGCCCCAATCCATCATCGCGCCAATGGCAGCGCCTTCTTTTGTTGCGGCCAAATCGATCAGCGTGTCATTGACCGGTATCGCGAGGGCTGTGCTGATAAAGGCCGCTTTGGTGACGAGATCAGGGTAGCGGCTCGCCAATTCCAATTCGATTAGGCCGCCCATGGAGTGACCAACCAAAGTTGCTTGGGTGATCCCGAGAGCCTGCATGAACTGCGCATACCAATCGGCCATCGCCTCAATTGTTGTCAGTGCCTCGCCCTTGGACAACCCATGTCCAGGCATATCGGGCGTGATGCATTGAAAGCCTCGATTGGCAAAAAAGCGATGTTGCAACATGAAACCAAGATGTGATTGGCCTGAACCGTGCACAAAAAGCACAATTGGACCAGACGGGTCAAAATCGCGCCCACCGGTTGAGGCAAAGATTTCGGTATTGTTCAGCGTCAGTCTCATGCGCCTGTTCCTTTTGCCTTTGCTGCTGTTAGTTTTCCGGCTGTGCGCAGCGCTTGTTTGAAATCATCAATAATGTCTTTTTGATCTTCCAGACCTACTGAAATTCGGATCAAATCATCGGTCAGCCCCGCCGATGCCATCGCCTCGGACGTGAGATGTGAATGTGTGGTCGAGCCGGGGTGGATCACCAGGGTTTTGGCATCCCCAACATTGGCCAAATGGCTGGCCAACTGCACAGATTCGATGAAGGCGCGGCCTGCGTCGCGGCCGCCTTTGATGCCGCAGGCGATGATTGAGCCTTGGCCTTTTGGCATGAGGCGCATGGCGGTGTCATGACCTGGATGATCCGGCAAGCTGGGGTGTTTGACCCAAGAAATTTGCTCATGACCGACGAGGAACTCTAACAGGGCTGCGGTGTTGGACATATGTTTCTCCATCCGCAGACCAAGGGTCTCGAGCCCTTGCAAGATATAGAACGCATTTTGTGGCGACATGCAGGGGCCGACATTCATCATGCCTTCCGTGCGGATCCGCACCGACAGGGCTGCCGGGCCGAACTCTTCCCAAAGAACCGCGCCCTGATACCCGAAATGCGGGGTGGTCAGCATGGGGAATTTATCATTTTGCCCCCAGTCGAAATTGCCTCCATCAATCACTGCACCGCCCAATGCGATGCCATGGCCGCCCATCCATTTGGTGAGTGAATGGATCACCACATTTGCGCCCAATTTGATCGGTTTGACCATCCAAGGGGTGTTGAATGTGGCATCAATTACCAAAGGTATGCCGGCAGCTTGGGTGATCTTGGCCACAGCAGGCACGTCCATGATATCCATGCCGGGATTGCCGATCACTTCTCCAAAGACCATTTTCGTATTGGGGCGAATGGCTCCAGAAATGGCTTGTGGGTCATTCGGTGCCACGAAGCTGGTCTCGATCCCGTAGCGTTTCAACGTATGTTCAAATAGGTTGATATTCGCACCATACATTTGCGAGGAGCTGACAATGTGATCGCCTGCCGAGCAAAGAGCCAGAACGGTGACAAAGAGTGCGGACATCCCAGACGCTGTGGCAATGGCAGCAACCCCACCATCTAAGGCGGCCAAACGCTGTTCGAGTACGGCGACCGTTGGATTGGTCAGGCGCGAATATATGTGCCCGCCAACTTCCATATTGAATAAGGCAGCGGCATGTTCGGTGCTGTCAAAAACATAGCTGGTGGTTTGGTGAATTGGAACGGCCCGGCTGCCAAAGCGCGCATCGGGGCTTTGACCGGCGTGAAGCGATAGGGTGTCGAATTTATAGTCAGCCATGAGAGTGCTCCTGGGCAAGAATTTTCAGTGCCTTTGCTAACCGGCAATGGACCATAGCTCAAGCGTTTGCGCTATGTCATTTCAGGCGTTGCAATCATAGATATCTGAAATCCCAAGAATATTGGGAGATGTGACGTAGGGTGAAATTGGCAGTCACAGGCCGCAGACAGCGCATTGCGCGATTTAATCTTGCGTTTTAGGCGGGAGATGGGTTTTAATCCCAATATTATGATATTGATATTTAACGTAATGTTCTGTGCGCTACTTTCTGCAACGCTGATTTTTTCACTTTATAAGCTTCGTCGCAGAGGGAATCGACACTCAGGGTTAATTGGACCTTGCGCGGGCTGTAGGAATCACCCTCGCACAGGGTTACTTTTTGGGCAAACCAGAGAGAGCTGACTATTGGCTCGCAGAAACATTGCGCCGGCGGTCTCAAAAACCGCCATCTGCGCGACAATTTTGATGTGGATATATTCGAGGGCTCCAACTGGCCCTAAATATGTCATTGCCTATGTCCTAATAGGAGGGCAGGAATAAACCCACAGAGATGCCGCGAGAGAATGCCGCGGCATGTTCAATCCCTTTTAAGGAGCTGCCCGATGAAAATGACCACTGAAGAAGCCTTTGTGAAAACGCTTCAGATGCACGGTATCCGCCACGCTTTTGGGATCATTGGTTCTGCCATGATGCCTATTTCTGATATTTTTCCAAAAGCTGGAATCATGTTTTGGGACTGCGCCCATGAAGGCTCTGCCGGCATGATGGCAGACGGCTATACCCGCGCAACTGGCGAAATGTCCATGATGATCGCGCAAAACGGTCCTGGTATCACAAACTTCGTCACCGCCGTGAAAACAGCCTATTGGAACCACACGCCCTTGCTGTTGGTTACACCACAAGCGGCCAATAAGACCATCGGTCAGGGTGGTTTCCAAGAAGTTGAACAGATGAAATTGTTTGAAGATATGGTTGCCTATCAAGAAGAGGTGCGCGATCCGAGCCGGGTCGCTGAGGTTCTTAATCGTGTGATCATGCAGGCCCATCGTGCCTCTGCTCCAGCGCAGATTAACATCCCTCGGGATATGTGGACCCAGGTAGTTGATATTGAACTGCCAAAGATTGTCTCATTCGAGCGGCCACAAGGCGGTGAAAGCGCGGTTGCTGAGGCGGCTGAGTTGATCTCAAGCGCGAAATTCCCGGTTATTCTAAACGGTGCCGGTGTTGTTTTGGCGGATGCTTTCGACGATGTCGCCGCTTTGGCCGAGCGTTTGGACGCGCCGGTTTGTGTTGGGTATCAGCATAACGATGCGTTCCCAGGCTCGCATCCATTGTTCGCAGGTCCTTTGGGATACAATGGCTCAAAGGCCGGAATGGAGCTGATTTCACGTGCCGACGTCGTCGTCGCACTGGGCACACGGCTTAACCCATTCTCGACGTTGCCAGGCTATGGAATTGATTACTGGCCAACGAATGCAAAGATCATTCAAGTGGACATCAACCCAGATCGGATCGGTTTGACCAAACCTGTGACCGTCGGCATCGTTGGTGACGCAAAGAAAGTGGCGCAAGGTCTCTTGGCC
>JAKMFM010000078.1 GCA_022425445.1 Planktomarina sp. | reverse complement strand
GCACCCTGTTGGTCTATGCATCCAAAGGGCGCCGGGAAATGCCCGAGGGATTTGTTTTGCCCGATGGGGACGTGGAAGTGCTCAGCCGCGATGGCAGTTTTTTGGGCCAGCATGTCTTGACCCCGCGTCAAGGGATTTCATTGCAGATAAATGCGTTTAACTTCCCGGTTTGGGGCATGTTGGAGAAGCTGGCCCCCAGTCTGTTGGCCGGGGTGCCCACAGTGGTAAAACCGGCCAGCGACACGGGATATTTGACGCAGGCTGTTGTGCGTTTGATCGCGGAGAGTGGCATTTTGCCTATGGGCGCGCTTCAGCTGATTATGGGCGCCACGGGAGATCTTTTGGACTGTTTGGACGCGCAAGACACTGTGGGATTCACGGGCAGCGCGGCCACAGCGTTGGCGCTGCGCAGCCGGCCATCACTTGTGCAAAATGCCGTGCGCTTCACCGCTGAACAGGACAGTTTGAATGGCTCGGTGCTGGGGCCGGATGTCGCGCCGGGCTCGACGGAATTTGATCTCTTCATCACTGAGGTGCACCGTGAAATGACAACGAAAGCCGGGCAAAAATGCACCGCCATTCGACGCATTATGGTGCCAGAAGCCCATGTGCAGGCGGTGAAAGCGGCCCTATCAGAGCGGCTTGCTGCCACGAAAATTGGTCATCCGGCACAGAGGGATACGCAGATGGGCGCCTTGGTGTCGCTGGCGCAGCGCGAGGATGTGCGCGAAAAGCTACGGCTGCTCTCGGGTGAATGCGACCCTGTATTTGGCGATGCGCAGCACTGTTTGGTCAACGGGGCTGATGCCAAAGATGGGGCTTTCATGTCGCCTGTTTTGCTACATTGCCCAGATCCTGATGCGGCTCAAATAACCCATGAGATCGAGGCCTTTGGCCCGGTCTCAACGGTTATGGCCTATCGTGACGTGCCCCATGCGATTTCTTTGCTGAACAAGGGGGGCGGTTCTTTGGTGGCCTCTGTTATCACCCATGATCCTCAGGTGGCACGACAGGTGGTTTTGGGGGCTGGGGCGTTTCATGGGCGCCTCTATTTCAATGATCGGATATCGCAGGCCGAGAGTACAGGACATGGCGCCCCCCTGCCGCATATGGTGCATGGCGGACCAGGCCGGGCGGGAGGCTCAGAGGAATTGGGCGGTTTGCGTGGGGTGAAACACTTTATGCAACGCAGCGCCATTCAAGGCAGCCCGGATATGCTTTCCGCCATCACTGGAATGTGGGTGACAGGAGCGGCAGAGCATGCGGGGCCTGCGCATCCGTTTACACGCAGTTTCGATGCGCTTCAGATCGGCGAGACCCTGCACACCGATGCGCGTGAGGTCACGCTGGCAGATATTGAGCATTTTGCTGAATTTACCGGTGATCGGTTTTACGTGCATATGGATGCAGAGGCCGCCAAGGCCAATCCATTTTTTCCAGATCGTGTTGCGCATGGGTACTTGTTGCTGAGTTTTGCCGCAGGTCTTTTTGTGGACCCAAGTCCCGGGCCCGTGCTGGCGAATACGGGGCTCAATGGGCTGTCGTTTCAAAAGCCGGTTGTGGCGGGAGACTGCCTCTCTGTACAGCTTACAGTCAAGCGCAAGACGCGCCGCACCGATGCCTATGGTGAGGTACGCTGGCATGTGGCCCTGCGCAACCAAGATCGCGATCTGGTGGCAGAATATGAATTGTTGACCATGAATTCATATGGTGAAACCAAAGAGGCATGACAGAGCAACCTGCGCCTCTTGCCCAATTGATAGAACATCTGCACGCTCAGGGGCGGTTGCGTGTATGGTCTGTGATTGTCACGATTTTGGGCGAACTGGCGGAACCGGAGGGGGGTGAAATCTCGATGTCCGCGCTGCTAGAGCTTTGCGCGGCGCTTGAGATTGAGCCGCAAGCGGTGCGCACCGCAATGTCTCGCCTTTCAAAAGACGGGTTGGTCTCGGGGCGGCGCCTGGGGCGGCAAGCATTTTATCGGTTCTCAAGCGCAGGTCTCGAGCAGTATCACAGGGCCGCGCGAAGGATTTATGCGGCGCCTCGCGATGTTGCACAGTGGTGCTATGGTTTGATCGGCCCAGATGCCGATTTAGCCCAGTTGCAAAAAGACAGCGCGGCCGATCCGCCGTTGATTTTTGGCGCGCGGCTTGTCTGTTGGCCAAGTGCGGCGATGCACGAGGGATTGACGCCTTGGCTCCAAAGACTTGTGGTATTTGACAGCGCGCCGTCAGTCTTTCCTGATTGGGCGTGCTCGGAGGTGTTTCCCGCCCTGAGTGCTGAGAGCTACGGTTTGATCCTGCGCGTGTGTGACGCTCTTGATGGGCCTATTATGACGGCCCCGCAGGCCCGACTAACCCGGCTGTTGCTTGTGCATTATTGGCGCCGGTTGGTGTTGCGATATCCCACCATTGAGGCACCGCTAGATGATTGGCCTTTGGCGCGTGCGCATCGCGCGCTGGCGCGCATCTATCCGCAATTGGTGCAGCTGAGCGGCGGTGCACCCGATTGTGCCACTCGCTTTCGTTGTATTACAAAATAGTATTGATTTGTAAATTTTCGTAATATAAACTCCAAGTGATTGCTGGGAGAGAACGGATGTATTCACAAGGATTGATTGGATCTGGCGAGCAGACCACTGAAACGCCAGAGTTTTTGGCGGCCTTCCAAGCCCGCATTGATGCGGATGAAAAAATAGAGCCGAATGACCCCATGCCAACGGCTTATCGCAAGACCTTGATTCGTCAGATTGGGCAGCACGCGCATTCAGAAATCGTCGGCATGTTGCCGGAGGGCAATTGGATCACCCGCGCACCGACTTTGCGGCGCAAGGCGGCGCTTTTGGCCAAGGTGCAAGATGAAGGTGGGCATGGCTTATATCTCTATTCCGCCGCTGAAACCCTCGGGATTAGCCGCAAACAGATGACCGAAGAATTAGTGTCTGGAAAGGCAAAATATTCTTCGATATTCAATTACCCCACCCAGACCTGGGCCGATATTGGCGCCATTGGTTGGCTTGTGGATGGGGCGGCGATTATGAACCAAGTGCCTTTGTGTCGTTGCTCTTATGGACCATATGCACGGGCGATGATCCGCGTGTGCAAGGAAGAGAGTTTTCATCAACGGCAGGGCTATGAGATCATGCTAAAATTGGCCGAAGGCAGCCCGGCGCAAAAGGAGATGGCGCAGGATGCATTGAATCGCTGGTGGTGGCCCTCATTGATGATGTTTGGCCCGCCTGATGGGGAAAGTGAGCATTCAGATCAATCGACCCGCTGGAAAATTAAGCGGTTTACCAATGATGAGCTGCGGCAGAAATTTGTTGCTGCCACCGTGCCGCAGGCCCAGCGCCTGGGCTTGTCCCTGCCAGATCCAGCGCTGGCTTGGAATGAGGTGGAGGAGCGCTATGACTATGGCGAAATTGATTGGGACGAGTTTTGGGCTGTGGTCAAAGGACATGGTCCGCTGAACAAAGCCCGTGTGGCGGCGCGCAAGAAGGCTTGGGAAGAGGGGGCTTGGGTTCGTGAGGCGGCGCTTGCCCATGCCAAGAAACGTGCCGCGCGACAGACCGCAGCCATAGCTGCCGAGTGAGGCAAGAGGAGGCGACCAGATGAGCGAAGCCGAAGAAATCCCGCTTTGGGAAGTGTTTATTCGCCCGCGCAATGGGCTGGCGCATCGTCACTGCGGTTCGCTGCATGCGGCGGATGCTGAAATGGCATTGCAAGCGGCGCGGGACGTCTATACCCGCCGCGGCGAGGGGCTGTCGGTCTGGGTTATTCCGTCGGCACAGATTGTCGCCTCTGATCCGCAAGATCGTGATGCGCTGTTTGATCCTGCCGATGATAAAATTTACCGCCATCCCAGTTTTTACAACATTCCAGATGATGTGGGGCATATGTAATGTCGACCTCATGGGTTGCAGCCTTGATCGGCTTGGCGGATGATCACCTCATATTAGGGCACCGCTTGTCGGAATGGTGCGGCCATGCGCCGATGCTAGAGGAAGATCTGGCCATGCCCAATATTGCATTGGATCTTATTGGGCAGGCGCGCGGGCTTTATACCTATGCCGGTGAATTGGAAGGTGCGGGGCGCGACGAGGATGCTTTGGCCTTTGGCCGATTGGAGCGTGCCTATCGAAATCTATTGATTTGCGAGCTGCC
>JAKMFM010000038.1 GCA_022425445.1 Planktomarina sp. | reverse complement strand
AAAGGGGCGATTCCCGTGCCGGTTGAGAAAAACCAAATGCGTTTGGCTGGGGTGAGGGCGTCATGCACCAATGTCCCGACTGGTTTGGGCCGTAAGATGACTTGGTCGCCTGGCTGAATATGCTGCACCTTGCTCGTCAGCGGTCCGTCCGTGACCTTGATGGAATAGAACTGCAAGGTTTCGTCCCAAGCCGGTGAGGCGATGGAATAAGCGCGCAGCAGCGGCCTTTGTTTGCCGGTCACCGGATCAGGGTCGCTCATCAAGCCAATCATCACGAATTCACCAGAACGGAACCGCAAAGAAGGCGGGCGTGTCACGCGGAAGCGAAACAGGCTGTCAGTGTAGTGTTCAACCTCTGTGACGGTTTGGGCGTCGGGCAGGGTCGCGGGTGTTGCTGTACGAAGTGTCACGGTGCTTTGCTCAGTCATTGGGTGTCCTTGCTGGTCTAAGCTGTCAAACGCAGAAGTTCAATTGCGGCTTTTGACATAATGTTATGATGAGCCCGCCGCGCTGCGCAGACGCGATTGGTAATCATGGCTGTGCCAGTTGGCGCGGGCGAGCCATTGTGGTTCGGGCTGTCGCGCGGCCAGTTCATGCGAAATTTCGACATCATCAAACCCAGATCGTCGCGCCATCGCGTATTGATCGGCCAGTACATAACCGGCGAGCCTGAGATGCCCGCGATAGCCGTTTTGACGCAGCCTTGCGGCAAGCGTAAAGCCGCGCCCATCGGAAAAACCATGGAGGGTGATGCGAATGGAACGTCGCTTTAGTAGGTCAGCGGTGATCTCTTTTGGATCAAAGCCGGGCGGTAAGTCTGCCGCGATTGCCAGATCATCTTGTGGCGCAAAGCCATGGTCATTGACGACAACAGTCATAGAATCCTCAAGTATTTCGTTGCATTACGGTTAAATGAATGCCGCATTCGGTTTTTGATTGCCCAGCCCAGCGGCCTGCGCGGGCATTCATTCCGGGCGGCGCGCGAAAGGTACAAGGCGCGCAGCCGATCGAAGGGTAGCCTTTTTCGATCAAAGGATGCCGGGGGAGGTTATGGGTCTCAAAATAGGCCGCGATATCTTGCTTGCTCCAATGGGTAAGGGGATTTAGCTTGAGCCGCCCGGCTTCATCGGCCTCCCAAATGGACAAATCAGCCCGCGTGGCCGATTGATGCCGCTTGCGTCCTGTGATCCAAGCCGAGAAGGGCGCCAGCGCTTGCTGTAAAGGCTCCACCTTGCGTAGGGTGCAGCAAGCATCTGTGTTGGACTGGTGCAGCAGCCCCTCGGTGTCTTGCAAAAACACCCGCCCGGGATCTGGAGAGATGTGATTTACGTTTTCGAGACCGAGGTGATTTGCCAGCTGTTTTTGATAGCTTAAAGTCGCGCGAAAGAGCTTCATCGTGTCGATGAAAAGCACGGGTGTTTTGGGGGCGATTTGTGCCACCATATGCAGCAAGACCGCGGAATCTGCGCCAAAAGAGCTGACCAAAGCAATTTTTTGCGTCATGAGAGCAAGCGCAGGCTTCAAAATGTCCTGAGCGGTCTTGCCCGCGTCGCGTCGGTTGAGCAGCGCAATCCGCGCTTCGAGCGGCATATCATTTAGGTAAGGCATCTTTTATGCAGCCTTTTTTTCTTGTGGATAGAGCAGGGCTTTGAATGGCGCCAATCCCAGACGCCGATAGGCCTCCAGAAAGCTTTCGGTTTCGTCCGCACGCAGATGCAGGTAGCCCAGTATCAATCGCTCAATCGCCGGAACAATTTCATTCGCGCCAAACCCTGGACCAGCACGGGTGCCAATTTGAGCCTCTGCTCCTGCATCGCCGCCAAGGGTAATTTGATAGCTCTCGACGCCAGCTTTCTCGAGGCCCAAAATTCCAATGTGCCCCACGTGGTGATGACCGCAAGCATTGATGCAGCCAGAAATTTTGAGTTTCAACGGCCCAATATCGTGCTCGAGCTTTAGCGCCTCAAAGCGCGTTGCGATCTGCTGTGCCACGGGAATGGAGCGCGCTGTTGCCAAGGCGCAATAATCCATACCGGGGCAGGCGATGATATCTGATATCAGCCCAATATTGGCAGTCGCTAAATCCGCCCGGCACAACGCTTGATAGACCTGTGGCAGATCTGCAAGATGCACATAAGGCAAGATCACGTTTTGCTCATGAGAGATGCGTAACGCGTCATGGCCAAAATTGCGCGCAATTTGTGCCAAAGCGCGCATTTGCTCGGCGGTTGCGTCTCCCGGTGTTGCGCCAGGTTTTTTCAAACTCACAGAGACAATCGCATAACCGGGTACTTTATGAGCGGTAATGTTCGTATCGCGCCAGGCACGAAAGGCTGGCGTTTGCGCAACGGTCTGAGCAGTGCCCGCAGGCGCTGCGGGTTTGAGTTTTGGCGGCTCAAAATGCCGTTCAATGTCTTTCAAGAGCTGCAAATCGGCGCCAGAAAACAGTGGTTTAATCTTCGTAAACTGCGCATCCACCCTTTGTTTGATCTCGTCAATCCCATGCTCATGGGTGGTGATCTTTATTCTGGCTTTATATTTGTTGTCGCGCCGACCAAGCAGGTTGTAGGTGCTCACGACGGCCTCCAAATATGGCAACAGATCTTCCAGAGGCACAAAGGGCGATAGGGTCTTGCCAATCATCGGCGTGCGCCCCAACCCCCCACCGACGATCACTTCAAACCCACGACTCCCATTTTGCTCGGTCATGCGCAGGCCAATGTCATGCGCCTGGGTGACAGCGCGGTCATGGGGGCTGCCGGTGACGGCAATCTTGAATTTCCGCGGTAAGAATTGAAACTCCGGATGATCCGTCGACCATTGGCGGATCAGCTCGGCGATGGGGCGGGGATCGGCAATTTCATCGGCGGCGGCCCCTGCAAAATGATCGGCTGTGACATTGCGAATGGTGTTGCCACTGGTTTGAATGGCATGCATTTCCACGTCAGCCAAGGCCTGCAAAATGTCGGGCACGTCTTCAAGTTTTGGCCAATTAAATTGAATGTTTTGCCGTGTGGTGAAATGGCCATAGCCTTTGTCCCAACGCTCTGCGATCATTGCGATCTGGTCCATTTGGCGGCTGTTGAGGGTGCCGTAGGGAATTGCGACCCTCAGCATGTAAGCATGCAGCTGCAAATATAGCCCATTCATGAGGCGTAGGGGTTTAAACTCCTCTTCACTGAGGCTGCCATCAAGACGGCGTGCTACTTGCGCGCGAAACTGCGCTACCCGCTGAGCGACGAATTCATGATCAAAGTTAGAATATTGATACATTCTAAATCTCCTGTTTGCCGTGGCGGTAATTGGATGGGCCGGTGCTGCGAAATGTATCGCGGAAATGGATGGCCTTTGGGCCATCGGCCTCAGCGACGACGTCGCTGAGGTAGGCGCCGACGACGACATTGGCTTGCCCTTGCGCAAAAGCCAGGCCCGCTTGCGCCAAATCATCGTCGGTGATTACGGAGGCCTTGCTCAATTCTGGGGTCCAATCGTGCGGAAAGCGCAGGTAAATAACTTCTCCTGATCTTAAATCATTGGCGGTTACGACTTTTGAGATTGGCGTTACAGGCATAGTTCAGCCTCCTGTGGTTCAAAGACATGCTCGGCAGCCGACTGGGGCGATAGGCCGTAAAGCAGCACGGCGGGGCCAGTCAGGTCATGGAGCGCTTCAGCTAATGAGTTCAATGGAGCCTCTCGAATGACCTGCTCGGGGCGTGAGCTGTTTGCGATGATGCTGACCGGTGCGCGCGGATCAGCCCCATGCATGAGCAAGCGGCCTTGAATAAAACGTGCAGCTCTCTTGCCCATATAAATCGCCGCAACAGCGCCCGGTTTCGCTAAGGCGCGCCAATCTTGTTCTGCGTAGCCGGCCATATCGTGGCCGGTGATGAGCCGAAACTCTGCGTTGCGCCCGCGCCGGGTCAAGCTGCGCCCAACCGCTGCCGCAGCGGCTGAGGCTGCGGTGATACCCGGCACAATGCTGTAGGAAACATCATGAGCGGCAAGCGCTTCGAGTTCTTCATCCAGGCGACCAAAAACTGTTGGGTCGCCCGACTTTAAGCGGACTACCTGCGCCCCCTGCGCAACATGGGCCAGCATCAATTGGTGGATGTCTTCTTGTGCCACAGCCTGGCCAAAGCCCGTTTTGCCGACCTCAATCATCGTGGCCTCACGACGCGCCAGCTCCAAGATGCGTGGATCCACCAGACGATCATAAAGAATCGCATCGGCCTCATGCAGCAAAACCCGGGCCTTGTGAGTCAGAAGGGTGGGATCACCTGGGCCTGCACCGATGAAATCGATATGGCCTTGCTTGGGGCTTGTATCTTTAAATTCTGTGAGCATGTCATGCAAAGCGCGCTTGGCGCCCGCCTCACCCTCGGCCTCATAGGCGGCGGGGCCTTTGGAAAAATAGAATTTGCTCCAAAAATCCCGGCGTATGCGACCAAAAGGCAGCGCCAGTACCAGTGATCGAAAGCTTTGCCCAAGACGGGCTAATGCGCCAAGGTTCTGCGGTAAGCGTTCTTCGATGTCACGTTTAATGGCCCGTGCAACCACGGGTGCGGAGCCTTCCGTTCCAATGGCCACGATGACCGGATCTCGGTCAACGATCGCGGGGGTGATAAATTGTGAGTGTTGTAAATTATCGACCCAGTTGAACCATGTTCCCGCAGCATGCGCGATCTCGTGGGTCTGCGCGTCCCGGCTGTCGTCCTCGCTTGCCGCGTATATGAGTTGCGCTTGGCGTGCCAGATCTAGGGAGAGCGGCTCTTTTGAAATTTTCAACCGGCCGTCTTGCTCCCAAGCTTGAATTTGCGCCTCTGGGGCGGGATCATAAACGGTCACCTCTGCTTCGGTTTTGAGCAATAGTCGCAATTTGGCAACCGCTGCGGCCCCGCCACCCACCAAGGCGATTGGTTTTTGCGCCACATTCAAAAAAACGGGAAAATATTTCATTATTTTGCCTCCTACGTCTCTATATTAGAAAATCATTCTGGTACTTGGCCAGATACCTGCGATAATAAGGATGAAATCTTCGAAACGGGGCGCCGCGTGCGCGCCTGTTCTCATTTGAAAGGAAAAATCGGATGACCGTTCGTCTGGATGTGGTGGATCGTAAAATTTTGTCTGAGCTGCAAAAGGATGCTAGCCGCTCTTTGGATGACATTGCCAAAACAATCGGCGCATCCAAAACGCCTGTTTGGAACAGAATCAAGAAACTGCGCGAAGCGGGGGTGATTAAGCGCACGACGGTTGAGTTGGATCCCGAGGCGCTTGGCTTTGAAGCCTGTTTTTTTGTGTTGATCCGCACTTCGGAGCATGAGGCCGATTGGCAAGATCGCTTTTTGACGGCGTTGCAAAATCGTCCTGAAGTGCTTGAAGCGCATCGTTTGGCTGGGGAGATTGACTATATTTTGAAAGTCATTGTGCCCAACGCTCGTGCTTATGACAAATTTTACCAAGCACTTATCTCGGAGGTGCGGGTTTTTAACGTGACTGCGCTTTTGAGCATGGAAGAGTTAAAATCTGGCGGCGGATTGAGCCTTGAGCTTTAACGATTGTGGCGTTGATGCTGCGGCATGTGGTTGGTCAAATTATGGCGGTCGGTGAAAGAAATGCAAAATAATAGCCAAAAGCTCTTCGTGCCGCTTGACGCTGCCGGGCGGCTTGCTTAGAGAACGCTCAGTCCTACAAGACACAGTTGGCGGTTGTAGCTCAGTTGGTTAGAGTACCGGCCTGTCACGCCGGGGGTCGCGGGTTCGAGCCCCGTCAACCGCGCCACTGTGAGATTGTAAAGACTGATGCGCGGTTGTAGCTCAGCTGGTTAGAGTACCGGCCTGTCACGCCGGGGGTCGCGGGTTCGAGCCCCGTCAACCGCGCCATTTATATGTAATATTCAACAATATAGCTGCACCCTGTTCGGGGCTGCCTTATTCATAAATCCTGTGCAGGATGCGCGCCCAGCTGCGGATACCTTTGTGAAAACTCCGCAGGTCGTATTTTTCATTTGGGCTGTGAATTGCGTCATTGTCGCGGGCAAAGCCAATCAACATCGCATCCATCCCGAGAATCGATTTGAAATGACCGGTGATGGGGATCGACCCGCCGCATCCGACAAATGCGGCCGGATTGGGCCATTCATCGGAGAGTGCCGCGCGAGCGGCATTAAAGGCTGGGTTGTCGATGGACATTTCCGAGCCTGCGGAGGCGCCGTGGGGTTTGAAGGTGACGCTGCAATCGGCGGGCAAAAGGCCGCGTACCATTGCGCGGAAGTTCTCGCGGATCACATGGGGATCTTGCTGGCCCACCAAGCGAAATGAGATTTTCGCATGGGCTTGGCTTGGCAAAACAGTTTTGAATCCTGCACCTGTGTAGCCACTCCATATGCCATTGACCTCGCAGGTGGGGCGTGACCAGATCATCTCTAGGGCGCTGCGCCCTTGTTCGCCGGCCAGATCAGACAGATCCACCTGTCCTAAAAAACCGTCTTGGTCGAAGTTGAGGCCTTCCCATTGCGCGGCAATCTCAGGAGGCAGCTCGGGCACACCATCATAAAACCCTGGGACATTTATGCGGCCTTGGTCATCATGCAGAGCTGCGATGATCTTTGCCAATACCCGAGCAGGGTTCATCGCTGGCCCGCCATACATTCCGGAATGTAGATCTTTGGATGGGCCTGTGATGGTCAATTCTTCGCCCAATAGCCCCCGCAGTCGTGTGACAATACCCGGCGTGTGATCGCCGAGCAGCCCCGTGTCACAAATCATCGCAACATCTGCAGTTAACTCTTCTGCGTTGTCACGCATGAAGGGCACCAATGATGGAGAGCCTGACTCCTCTTCACCTTCAAAAAACAGGCTGATTTTGCCGGGCAGCGTTCCATGCACTGCCTTCCAAGCCCGGCAAGCCTCTACGAAGGTCATCAGCTGGCCTTTATCATCTGACGCACCGCGGGCGCGGATCACCGGCCCCAGGTCGCCCTGTTCCAAAGCCGGTTCGAAGGGTGAGCGATCCCACAGATCTAGCGGATCGACGGGCTGAACGTCGTAATGGCCATAAAACAATACATGCGGCCCTTCAGAGCCGGCATGAGCGACGACCATCGGATGACCCGGTGTTGTGCGCTTGCTGGCATTAAAACCAATAGATTTAAGGTCTTCAACCAACCAATTGGCGACTTTGTCACAGTCTTTGCGATAAGCCGGATCCGTGGAGATGCTGGGAATCCGCAGCAATTTAAAGAGATGTTCGGTCGATTGTTCAATGTGACCGTCAATATGAGCCAAAACGGGGTCGAGCACAGCTGAGGACATGGGATCTCCAAACAAATTAATGACGCGATTCTGCTGCCTATTGGTTGGATATTGGCGGCGTTAGTCAAATAAAAACACGGGCTATTTATGATCGGATAAAGGTTAGGCCAACGGTGTTATTGGATAAAAACGTATATTACCGAAGACAAAAGGTGGCTAAACCTCGCTTATTGAACCAAATTATAATCACAAGCTCTATATTTTTTGCGCCCATATGTTATTAAAGTTTCATCCGTCCGGAGGCCGTTGGGGGCGCCCGGGGGTAGAACGCGCAGGGCAGCTCCATGATTGGCCGAAAGTCATCACGCCTAAAAAATATTAAAAAACCGTTAAATCTGAAAGGCTTTGACGATTTTGAAGTGACTCTTGGAGATGCGATGCGGGGGGAGCGTGCAACACGCGGCAAGTCGCTTATGGACGTGCAGCACGACTTGAGAATCAAAGCAGCTTATATTGCTGGAGTGGAAGATTGCGACCCTTCGGTGTTTGATACGCCTGGATTTATCGCGGGTTATGTTCGCTCCTACGCGAAATATCTCGGTATGGATCCGGACGCGGCTTTTGAAATGTTCTGTAAAGAAAGCGGGTTTGAATCCATACACGGCATGTCGGAGCGTGCGCTCCCAACGCGGTTGTGCCGTGAAGATCGTCTGGCTGCCTCTATTATGCGCCGGCCTGCTGGGTCCATCGCCAGCACGACGCCATTTCTGCCGCCCAAGGAAAGTTTTTTCAATCGGGTGGATGTGCGGGCCTTTGCATCATCAATGGTTCTAATGCTTTTGCTGGGTGGACTGGGGTATGGGGCCTATTCAGTGGTGCAAAAAATTCAGCGCGTGCAAATGGTCCCGGTTGAACAAGCCCCATTGGTCGCCTCTGATTTAGATCCCCTGCGACCGCGGGAGACTGCCTCAGTCGAGGCGTCCCTGAGAAATCCGCAAAGCGACGATATTTATAGCCGTATCTATCAGCCGCAGGCTTTAGATGTCCCGGTTGTGGTGCCGAGAGACGGACCAATCGCCAATATTGATCCAGCTCAACGCGGCGCTTTTGCGGCTCAAGAGCCGCCAATGGTCACAAGTTTTGTGGATGAGAGCATTGAAGATATTTTGGCAGGTCTCGTCAGTCCCGCGTCAGAGCCGGAACCGAAAGCGGCGCTGAAAGTGGTTGAGAGCTTTCCTGCACCGGTGCAGCTGGTCTCGTCACAAGGTGTTTGGTTGCGTGTCAAAGATGCCGAAGGCTCAATCATTTTCGAGCGTATCATGGACGCGCGCACGCCCTATGCGGTGCCGCTCAATGATCCGCCTGCTGTGATTGAGCGAGCGGGCAATGCCAGTGCGCTGTTCTTTTTGGTGAATGGCGCGCTTTATGGCCCCGCCGGTGCCAGCGGGCGCGTTGCGAAAAATATTGAACTTTCGGCGGAAAACTTGACGCAAACTTATGAGATTTTTGCACCTCAAGATCAATCGCCGCTGTATAGTTTCTTACTTGAGCTTGAAACTGATCGCGTCAAACCGTAGTCATAGGACAACAGTCGAAATTCGTGAAAGTGTCGCATGTCTCTCAATCATATTCGCCCGTGGCGTAACATTTACCGCCGCAAAAGCCGGCAGATCATGGTTGGCTCGGTTCCGGTGGGCGGGGATGCGCCTATTTCGGTCCAGACCATGACCAATACGCTGACCACGGATGTGGCTGCTACGATTGCGCAGATTCAAGCCTGTGCGGATGCTGGTGCAGATATTTTGCGGGTCTCCGTACCCGATGAGGCCTCCTCCAAAGCGCTGAAAGAGATTGTGCGTGAAAGCCCTGTTCCGATCGTGGCCGACATCCATTTTCACTACAAGCGCGGCATAGAGGCCGCCGAGGCCGGTGCAGCTTGCCTGCGGATTAATCCGGGCAATATCGGCAGCCAAGAGCGCGTGCGAGAGGTGATCAAGGCTGCGCGGGATAATGGCTGCTCAATACGGATCGGCGTGAATGCCGGCTCGCTCGAGAAACACTTGCTCGACAAATATGGTGAGCCTTGCCCGGATGCCATGGTGGAAAGCGGTCTTGAGCATATCAAAATTTTGCAAGATAATGATTTCCATGAATTTAAAATAAGCGTTAAGGCCAGTGATGTCTTTATGGCTGCTGCGGCCTACCAAACGTTGGCGGAAGCCACCGATGCGCCAATCCATCTTGGCATCACTGAGGCCGGTGGTCTCATGTCCGGCACGATCAAATCCGCAATCGGCCTTGGAAACCTGCTCTGGATGGGCATTGGCGATACGATCCGTGTCAGTCTCTCGGCCAATCCTGTGGAAGAGGTGAAGGTCGGCTATGATATCCTCAAATCACTGGGTCTGCGCCATCGCGGGGTGAATATCATTTCTTGCCCAAGCTGCGCGCGACAGGGTTTTGACGTCATAAAAACAGTTGAGACATTGGAACGCCGGCTTGAGCACATCAAAACTCCCATGTCCCTTTCGATCATTGGCTGCGTGGTCAATGGTCCGGGAGAGGCTTTGATGACCGATGTGGGATTCACTGGCGGCGGTAATGGCGCAGGCATGGTCTATTTGGCGGGACAGCAAAGCCATAAATTGTCAAATGACGAAATGGTTGAGCATATTGTCAGCCAGGTGGAGACGCGCGCAGCGCAGCTGGAGCTGGAAACAGCCGCGGCGGAGGTTTCGGCCGGTTAAGGCGTTTTCACCGCGTCCAATATATCCTGCGCTCTTTGCCACGCCGCCGAGCCTCGCGGCAGGAGGCTTTCAGCTCGTTTGGCTTGTATGGCAGCATTTTCCATATTGCCTTGTAATGCGTAGCGTTCAGCAATGGCCAGCACAGCCTGGCCCTGCTGACCGCTGCGGGCGTAGGCCGTGCCGCTATCTCGTAAAATTCGCGCGTCTCTGCTGTCGAGGTTGCGGGCTTTTTGCAAAATTGTCAGGGCTTGCGCGTTTGAGCTTTTGGTATTTTGAGCCAGGAGGGATCGACCATAGCCTCCTAAGATCAGCGCATTGTTAGGTGCAAGATTGGCGGCGCTGGCATAGGCTTGCGTTGCAGCAGAAAATTCGCGGTTTTCCAATAGTATTTGTCCCTGTAGCTCGCGGTAAAATGCATCATTGGGATGGGTTGCGATCAGTTGGGCCATAGTCTTTTGCGCTGCGCTGCTGCGGCCGCTGCGGTGCTCGGCTATGGCTCTGCGCATCACATCGACGTCTGAACGGCCGGTCGCGCGGCGCAGCGTCCATTGAGGCGCCCGCCGAAAGCCGGATAATTTACCCTGGATGCGTGAGAACCAATAGGCCTGTTTGGCATCTGGCAGATGTGTGGTTGCCGTTGCGGCATAGGCATTAATCGTGCGAATTCGATCTCGGTTGAGGGGATGGCTGCGCGTATAGGGATCTTGATACTCCTCACTCAGGTTGGACTGACCGATGAAAAGTTCGAAGACTTCGGCCATGGCAGTTGGATCGATCTTGGCTGCATTCATGAATCTCAATGCTGATTGATCGGCCGCAAATTCTTCAATGCGGGTATGTGCAAGCAAGGTACGATTTACGGATCCAGTTGCGCCAAGTGCCAGACCGACTCCCGCATCAGTCTGCCCGGCTGCAACCGCGGCGGCGGCGACCAGCACGCCGAAGGAGGTGGCCATTTTGGCCCGTCTTGCATTGGCCAGGCGCCGTGAAATATGCCCATTACTGATATGCGCCGCCTCATGGGCGATCACCGATTGCAATTGCGCGGCACTTTTCAATTGAAGCACAAGACCGGCATGTAAAAAGATATGAGTGTGATCAATGACAAAGGCATTCAGCCCCATGTCATCGATGATCCAAACCTTAATACCGTCACTGTTGAGATTTGCTGCGCGCAGTATCGGCTCGGCGAGCTGTTGCAATCCATGTTCAATATCCGGATCTCGCAACAGGCTGATACTTTGCGCGGCGGAGGCGTTGAATGCGCAAAAAATAGCGACGAAAATTACTTTTAAATAAGTCTTGAACATCTATCGGTCCTCGGGCCATTTAATAATACGTTTGCGAAAGGAAAAGGCGTGCCATTGTCGAAACGAAGTCAAGTTGATCCTTTCATTGTTATGGACGTAATGGAAGCGGCCCGTGCGGCCGAGGCGAAAGGTCGCCGAATTGTGCATATGGAAGTGGGACAACCAAGCACATCGGCGCCTCTTAAAGCACGGCAAGCTGTTGCTGCTGCGCTGCCGCGCGATGCGATGGGTTACACGGTGGCCCTTGGATTGCCGGAACTGCGCGCCGAGATCGCTGCGCTTTATAAACTTTGGTATGATGTAGATCTGGATCCGGCGCGGATTGTTGTGACCTCCGGCTCTTCTGCTGGTTTTCTTCTGGCGTTCACCGCATTGTTTGATCCCGGCGCTAGGGTCGGCGTTGCGGCCCCCGGATATCCCTCTTACCGGCAAATATTGAAGGCCCTGGCGCTTAGCCCTGTGGATATTCCAACTCACGCCAGCACAGGGCATCAATTGCAGGTTGCTGATTTGCAAAATCAACAGCTCGATGGGGTGCTGGTTGCCTCTCCCGGCAATCCGACGGGCACAATGATCGATAAGCCGAGTTTGGCAGCTTTGGCAGATTTCGCGCAATCGCAAGACATTGGCTTCATATCAGACGAAATTTACCACGGTATTGAATATGACAAAAAAGCCGTTACGGCGCTTGAGATCACGGATCGGGCCTATGTGATCAATTCATTTTCGAAATATTTTTCGATGACCGGTTGGCGCATTGGGTGGCTGGTGGTGCCGGAAGACCATCTGCGCAGTGTCGAACGTTTGGCGCAAAATATGTTTATCTGCCCGCCGCATGTCAGTCAGCTGGCGGCTCTAGCGGCTTTACAAAGTCACGATGAAATGCAGCAAAACCTGGCTGTCTACCGGGAGAACCGCCGCTTGATGTTGCAAGGTCTGCCTGAGGCAGGGTTGACGCAGATCGCGCCTCCAGATGGGGCGTTTTATATCTATGCGGATATTTCTGAGTTCGGCGTGGATAGTCAAAAATTCGCGGCTGAGGTTTTGCAAGAGGCGGGGGTGGCCCTTACGCCGGGCCTGGACTTCGATCCTATTCGGGGCGGGCACACAATTAGGCTGTCTTACGCACAGGCGACTGGGGAAATTATCGAGGGTCTGCGGCGGCTGAAGCGCTTTATGCACGATAGGTATCTTTAAAACTCAGCAAGATTCGGCCTGCATTAGGAGCGTTAAGCAATTTAAGCCGCTCTGCGCGTAAATTTGGCGCAATCGTGTTTTGACCTGAGCCGGCGCACCGCCTATAGAGGCGCAAAACACGGAGCCAAAAACCTTATGCCCAGCCTGAGCGCCCTCGGAAAACTTGTCGCCAAACTCTGCGCGCGCCTTGCGACGCTCTGCTTGCGCATCTTAGGGGCAATTTTCTCGTCGCTGACCCTGGCTGCGGTATTTGGCGCAGCGGTTTTGGGTGCGATTTTCCTAATTTATGGGCAAGGTTTGCCCAGTTACGATGAATTGGCCAGCTATCAGCCGAAAACGATCAGTCGGATTTATTCGGGTGAGGGGCATATTATTGATGAATTTGCGACCGAACGGCGAATTTTTGCATCGGCCGATGAGATACCGGATTTGGTGAAAGCCGCGTTTATCTCTGCAGAGGATAAAAATTTCTACAGCCATGCGGGTTATGATCCCGCCGGGATGGCAGCAGCGCTGCGCGATGCCATCGTCTCGCGCGGGTCCAATCTGCGCGGCGCCTCGACCATCACGCAACGGGTGATGAAAAACTTCCTGTTGGACGGATCGCGCTCTGCCGAGCGTAAAATTAAAGAGCTGATATTGGCCACGCGCATTGAAGGCACTTTGGACAAAGAAGGCATTTTAGAGCTTTACCTAAACGAAATCTTTTTGGGGCAAAATTCCTTTGGGGTTGCGGCGGCGGCACAGACCTATTTCAACAAACCTCTCGAAGATCTGTTGCCTGAGGAAGTGGCCTATCTGGCAACTTTGCCCAAGGCTCCGTCAAAATACCATCCCGTGCGCCAGCGAGACCGGGCCATTGCGCGGCGCAACTTTGTGCTGCGTGAGATGAACGAAAATGGGTTTTTGTCAGATATTGAGTATGAGATGGCGCGCAAAAAGCCTCTTAAGACGGTCCAAAGTGGGGATTTTACCAGCTTTCGCAGCAGCTTGCCGGGACGCGATTACCCAACGGATGAAATTCGCCGGCAATTGACCCGCGATTTTGGCACGGCGGAATTTTTCACTGGGGGGTATTCGGTTCGGGCGACAATTGATCCGACCTTGCAGCAGGTGGCGGCACAAAGCCTGCGGCTGGGGCTCGAAGATTATGACCGGGCGCAGGGAGTCTATCATGGCACAAGTCAGGTGATTGCCGTCGAGCAGCTAGGCGATTGGCGCGCTGCGCTGAGCAAGCTCGAAGTGCCGCGCGACATTGTGATCAACGAACTTTGGCGTCCTGCGGTTGTGTTGGAACTTATGAAAAACGATGCGCGCTTGGGTATCGAAGGGATAGAGGGCGATGCCCATATTTTACCGGCCCGAGATGTGACCTGGGCGAAAAAACAAAATAGCGACGGCAGTACGAGCACATCTGCGGCCAAGCGGGTCAGGGATTTGCTCGCGGTTGGGGATGTGGTTTTGGTGTCGCCGGTGGTCAACATAGAAGATGGGGTATTTGAGAATTGGTCTTTGCGTCAGGTGCCCAAGATACAAGGCGGGTTTGTCGCCATGGATGTGCACACAGGCCGGGTCCTCGCGATGCAGGGCGGATTTTCATATCAGCATTCAGTGTTCAACCGCGCCACGCAAGCCAAGCGCCAGCCTGGCTCTTCTTTCAAACCTTTTGTATACGCTGCCGCTCTCGACAGTGGCTATAGCCCGGCGACCATCGTGATTGACGCGCCGATTGAGGTCGACACGCCACAGGGGCTGTGGCGCCCCAAGAATTACTCGGATAAATTCTATGGTCCCACCCCCGTGCGTACGGGTATTGAACAGTCCCGAAATTTGATGACTGTGCGTTTGGCTCAGGAATTGGGTATGCCGACGATTGCGATTTATGCGGAGAAATTTGGAGTTTATGACAATATGAAGCCCTATCTTTCGGCCGCTCTAGGATCGGAAGAGACAACGCTTTACAAAATGGTGTCTGCCTATGCCATGTTTGCCAATGGCGGCGAGCGGGTGCAGCCCACATTGGTCGACCGGGTGCAGGATCGAAGCGGCAAGACTGTTTTCTTGCACGATCAACGCAGCTGTGACGATTGCCGTAGTCCTGATTTGATGGCCGGTCTGCTGCCCAAGATCACATCCAACCGCGAGCGGGTGATGGATCCGGTCACGGCCTATCAATTGACCATGATGATGGAGGGGGTAGTTGAGCGTGGCACAGCCAGCCAGACAGTCAATCTTCCCGTGCCCGTCGCTGGAAAGACTGGAACCACCAATGAGGCAAAGGATGTTTGGTTTGTCGGGTTTACCAGCAATATCGCTGCGGGCTGTTATATGGGTATGGACCAGCCGCAGCCTTTGGGCCGCGGTGCCGGAGGCGGTGGCATGTGCGGGCCGGTGTTCAATCGCTTCATGGAAATGGCGATAGAGCGCTATGGCGCAGGCGAATTTGTCGTTCCCGTCAATGGTACCTTTATCAACATCAACCGTTTTACAGGCGCGCGTTTGCAAGAGGATGCCGAAGGAGATCACGTGGTTGCCGAATTTTTCCGAGGTGGAAGCGAGCCAATTTTCGGGGTGGCCTTTGATGGGGGCTTTCAAGTCAGCGGCAATATGCCAATGTTTGAGGAAGGCGAAACCGAAGAGATGCAACAGGTGATCACCACCACAGGCAAGACGATCACTGTGGCTCCGCAGGCGTCCTTTGGCTCTTTGTCCTCTGGGGGGCTTTACTGAGGAAAATCGCTTGCAATGCTTGGCAAGCGCTCTGGGCTTGGTTAGACCGATCCCAACTGAACTTCATAATCTGGTAGGTTTGATATGCGCGCGGAAATGGTCAATGTTGTGGCAGCTATAGACAAGTCTTTGGGACTTTTGGCCAAGCGCTTGGATTATGAGACCGCGCCTTATCGCTTGGAAGAGTTTAATGCCATGATTGAAGATCCCAGTCTGTGGGACGATCAGGAGCGGGCGCAAAAGTTGATGAGAGATCGCCAGATATTGGTCGATGCCATCGCGACCTATGAGGGGATTCGTCAAGACCTGTCAGACAATTTAGAAATGATTGAGCTGGGAGCGGCGGAGCACGACGACGAGGTCGTGAAAGATGCAGAGGAGGCCCTAAAAACTCTGCGCCAAACGGCAGCAGAAAAGGAACTTGATGCGCTTTTGGATGGCGAGGCGGACAGCAATGATACCTTCCTGGAGATCAATTCCGGCGCTGGTGGGACAGAGAGCTGCGACTGGGCTCTGATGCTATCGCGCATGTATGTCCGTTGGGCTGAGAAAAAAGGATATACGGTAGAGCTGCAATCGGAAACGGCGGGTGAGGAGGCGGGTATAAAGTCTGCGGCCTATAAGATTTCAGGGCATAATGCCTATGGCTGGTTGAAATCAGAGTCTGGCGTTCATCGCTTGGTTCGGATCAGCCCATTCGACGCCGCGGCGAAACGGCATACGTCGTTTTGCTCGGTTTGGGTCTATCCTGTGGTGGACGATAATATCGAGATTGAGGTTAACCCATCTGATATCCGCATCGATACCTATCGCAGTTCTGGGGCAGGCGGCCAGCATGTGAATACAACAGATTCCGCTGTGCGTATTACCCACCATCCCACTGGGATTGTCGTGACCAGTTCGGAAAAATCACAGCATCAAAACCGTGACATCGCGATGAAGGCCTTGAAATCTCGCTTATATCAAATGGAACTGGACCGGCGTAATGCCGCGATCAATGAGGCGCACGATAATAAAGGCGATGCCGGCTGGGGCAATCAGATTCGCAGCTATGTGCTGCAGCCCTATCAGATGGTTAAAGATCTGCGTACGTCTTATGAGACTTCGGACACCAAAGGGGTATTGGATGGGGATCTCGATGGGTTGATGGCGGCGACGTTGGCTATGAATGCGTCTGGCAAATCGCGGGCGGATGCTCAGGCGGATTAGACGCCCGCCGATGCAACCGATACAAAAAGGCGCGGACCAAGCCGCGCCTTTTAAGCCTTAAACGGGCTTTGCCTTATTCTTTTGTCGCTGGGGCAGCAGCTGGTTTTTTGGCCGCACCTGGATTGAGAGGATCATCTTGGCGCTGGACCGAGCCCTCAAAATGCGCGCCGCTCTCAATGGCGATGGTTTTGTGAATAATGTCCCCCTCAACTTGCGCCGTAGAGGTCAGCCGCACTTTCAGGCCACGCACGCGGCCAATCACATGGCCATTGACCACAACGTCGTCAGCGATGATTTCTCCTTTGACGGTCGCGCCTTCGCCAATAGTCAGCAAATGTGCGCGAATGTCGCCGTCGACACGGCCTTCAACTTGGATGTCGCCAGTTGTTTTCAGGTTACCGGTGACATGAAGATCAGATGAAAGGATTGATGCGGGCGGTTTTGCTTTTGGTGCCGCGGGCTTGAATTCTGCCGCTGGTTTGTTGATCGGCGCAGCAGTTTTTTCGGCTGCAGCGGCGTCTGGTTTCGCGGATGGGTCATTGATTTTGCTTTTAGAAAACATCTCTTCCTGCCTTGATAAATGTCATTGGGTTTACGGCTTTACCATTCACGCGGACTTCATAGTGAAGATGGGTGCCGGTTGATCTGCCTGAGTTTCCCATATCA
>JAKMFM010000112.1 GCA_022425445.1 Planktomarina sp. | reverse complement strand
CTGGTCAAAGAGCGCGAAGCACAGGGCTATTCCTTCGACACCGCGCAAGCCAGTTTTGAGCTATTAGCGCGGCGGGAATTGGGGCTCTGTCCAGTTTTTTTTGAAGTCAAACGTTACAAAGTCTCGGTAGAGAGGCGCAAAAATAAATACAATCGCATGGTCTCTTTATCGGAGGCATTGGTTGTGGTGCGGATTGACGGCGAAAAGAAAATGTCCGTCAGCGAGTCGATGGATGAGCTGGGCAACGACCGGGGCCCTGTTAATGCGCTGTCTAAGGCTCTGGCCAAAGACCTTGGCCCTTATCAAGCGATGATCGATGACATGAATTTAACCGATTACAAAGTCCGCATAACCCAAGGCGGCACAGAGGCGGTGACGCGCGTGGTGATCGACTGCGAAGACAGCAAAGGGCGCAGCTGGGCCACCGTCGGCGTTTCCGCCAATATCGTTGACGCCAGCTTTGAGGCCCTGTTGGATGCTGTCAATTGGAAGTTAATTCGCGATACGGCCCCGCCCGCCTAGGGCAAATCCGCCCCTGGGCCGCGCGCCATCTGTCAACAATCGTGCAAAAAGGCTGACCTCATCATGCGCTCTACAGAACGATCCGCTTTTGCGACTGGGGTTGTGGATGTATTGCCCTTTATTGTCATGGTCGTGCCTTTCGCTACATTATTTGGAGTGGTGGCGATTGAGGCCGGATTGAGTCTGGCCCAAACCTTGAGTTTTTCCATTCTCGTCATCGCTGGTGCCTCGCAATTTGCGGCGCTGCAATTGATGCTCGACAATGCTGCCATTGGTTTTATTCTCGCAGCCGCCCTGGCGGTAAATCTTAGGATGGCCATGTATTCTGCCGCTTTGGCGCCGCATTTGGGCGCCGCGCCACTTTTGCAGCGGGCCTTCATTGGGTATTTAAACTTTGATCACAGCTATGTGCTCGCTGTTGCAAAATACGAAGACCAACCGGACATGCCGCTGCGATCACGGGTTGCGTATTTCTTCGGGGTCTCGCTCACAATTGCCCCGCTGTGGTGCCTGTTCACCTATATTGGCGCGGAGATCGGCGTTTGGATACCGGCCAATTGGGAGGTGTCCTTCGTCTTGCCCTTGGCGTTTTTATCCACTGTAGCGCCCATGCTAAAATCGCCAGCCCATGTCGCCACTGCTGGGGTGTCAATTGTTCTCGCTCTGGCGCTTGCGGACCTGCCGTCGGGCAGCGGGCTGTTGATTGCGGCCCTCTGCGCCATGATCACAGGGGTCCTGGTGGAAACACTGCTGGAGCGCAAAGCATGAATTACTCACAAGTTGAAATTTGGCTGATTATTGCGCTCATGGCGATCGGAACATTTGCGATACGCTTCTCATTTTTGGGCTTGATCGGTTCAAAGCGCATGGTGCCTGTGATCGAGCGGATGTTGCGCTTCACCCCGGTCGCTGTCCTTCCGGGCATGGTGGCGCCTCTTGTACTTTGGCCCACCGATTCCGCCGATGGGGTCACTTTGTTGCACCTCGCCGCAACAGGCGCCGCCGTTGGTACGGCCTATCTGACCCGCAAGGTCATTTGGGGCATGTTGGCGGGCCTCGGCGTGTTCTTTGCGCCGGTGGTATTTGCCTTGCTCTGACGCCTGTTAATTCGAGCCCTCAAGAGTCCCGTTCCATGATCCATTCCACCTCTGGCGCCGCCACAAATCGCCACTTGCGCAGCGGCCCAGCCATAACGTTGAGATAATACATTTCAAAGCCATGTGGCGCACCGCAAGGGTGATGGCCGCGCGGCACGCAGACCACATCCCCATCCTTGACTGCCATTGTCTCATCCAATTGACCATCATCCGTATAGACCCGCTGAACCCCAAAGCCTGAGGCAGGGTTGAGCCGATGGTAATAGGTCTCTTCAAGATAGGTGATCCGCGGATAATCATCTTCATCATGGCGGTGGCTGGGATAAGAGGACCAATGTCCTGGCGGTGTGAACACCTCCGTCACCAGCAAACTGTCGCAGTAATCTTCGTTTTCCATCGCTATATTATTGATGTAGCGGGTATTCACGCCCTTGCCCCGCTCGGTCAGCGTGATGCCCTCTGGCCCGATGCGGCGCGCCGCATGGCCGCCTTTGCCTGGCGCTGTGCACAGAGCAATAACACAATCGGTCTCGGCAACTGCCACCCAGTCGGTATCATTGGGCAGATAAAGACAATGCGGCGGCGTCTTTTCGAATACGGACATTCGCGCGCCCAAAACCCCCCAGTTTTGCCCCCCACCTGAGATCTCCGCCTTGCCTTCCACCATGACCAAAATAACTTCGCGATCACCGGTCAGCTCCGCAGCGCGTTCGCCAACACGCAAATGATAAAGTGAAAAGCCTACATAACGCCAACCTGCAGAGTGCGGCGTGATTTCATGCACTTTTCCATGGGTGCCAAAAGGTTTTTTGAGCAAATCAGACATCGCGCCCCTCATAGGTTGAACTTGTCACAGTGATAACGAACTGTTGGTGTCGCATCAATCAACGCTGGGCGATGCACATCCCTGCGCCGCATGGGGGCGCAGGCCTTCATCGGAGCAAACGGAGCAATCGCGCCTTTTGATCGACACCGCGCCGGCCGTTCAAATGTTCTGACAGATCTTGCAAACTGCCAAGATTGTGACATGCCACCAATGAGGACACATGCGGCAACATCGCTTTAATGCCCGCGGCCTGCGGCGAAAATTGATCCCAACGCAGCAAGGGATTGAGCCAAATCAACTCCCGAGCTTGCAACGCCAATCGGGACATTTCTCCTTCCAACTCCGCAAGTCCCGACCGCTCCAGCCCATCACTGATAAGCAAAACAACCGCAGGTGTAGACAAAACCCGCCGGGCCCAGTCGCGATTGAACACCCCGAGGCTTGCGGAAATGCGCGTGCCGCCCTCCCAATCTTTCACATGTTGTCCGATCGCCGCCAGCGCAGCATCAGGGTCTTTGATG
>JAKMFM010000024.1 GCA_022425445.1 Planktomarina sp. | reverse complement strand
TGGCGCCTGGTGCATCCTGCCTGACCATGACCTATTACGGCGCCGAAAAAGTTATGCCCAATTACAATGTCATGGGCGTGGCAAAAGCGGCTTTGGAAGCCTCGGTGCGCTATTTGGCCGAAGACTTGGGGCGCCATAATATCCGAGTAAACGCGATCTCAGCAGGAACAATCAAAACCCTCGCAGCCTCGGGCATTGGCGACTTCCGCGAGATTATGAAGTGGAACGAAACCAACAGCCCACTGCGCCGCACCGTGACCCAAGCGGAAGTCGGCAAATCGGCGCTGTATTTGCTGTCTGACCTCGGGTCTGGTGTGACGGGAGAAATTTTGCATGTGGATGCCGGCTATCACGTCATCGGAATGAAGGGTCTCGAGCTGCCTGAATAGCAGGCAATTCGAATAAAACGGTTAGGAAACATCATGTCTGAACGTCTACCACATGAAAAAGGCTTCCATGTCAGCTGGGATCAAATGCACCGAGATGCCCGGGCATTGGCCTGGCGCCTTGATGGAAAAGGTCCAGAGGATGGCGCATGGCGCGCGATTGTGGCCATCACTCGCGGTGGCATGGCCCCTGCGATGATTGTCGCGCGGGAACTGGACGTGCGCAATGTGGATACTGTCAGTGTGAAAAGCTATCACCATCAAGAACGGGCCGATGCTGTGATTCTCAAGGCACCCGATGCGGAGTTGATGGGCGATGGCACAGGTATATTGGTCATTGATGATTTGGTCGACAGTGGAAAAACTTTGGAGCTGGTGCGCTCAAAATATCCCAAGGCTCATTTCGCGACGGTCTATGCCAAACCACAAGGGCGCCCGATGGTGGACACCTTTATAACCGAGGTCAGCCAAGACACTTGGATCTTCTTTCCTTGGGATATGGCATTGCAATATGTCCAACCCTACCGCGGCACAGATTGATCACCAAGTTTTCACCGCGTGTTCATAACCGCACAAAGAGGTCAGCCAATGCGCCGCGACATCATCATTGATACGGATCCTGGCCAGGATGATGCGGTGGCAATATTATTGGCTTTGGCCTCACCAGAGCTCAACGTTCTAGGACTGACCTGCGTGGCGGGCAATGTCCCTCTAGAACGCACGAGCTACAATGCGCGGCAAGTGTGCGAATTGGCGCGGCGCAGCGATCTGCCGGTTTTTGCCGGATGTGATCGGCCCATGGCCCGCGGTTTGGTCACGGCCGAATATGTCCATGGCGACAGCGGATTGGATGGAGCGCCCCTACCGGAACCCGTTATGCCTGTGCAAAGCACCCATGCCGTCGATTTTATCATCGACACCCTACGCGCGGCGGCGCCAAAGACCATCACCCTTTGCCCACTTGGCCCGCTGACAAATATTGCCACCGCCCTTCAACGCGCACCGGATATCGCCGAGCGTATCGCACAAGTTGTCTTGAGGGGGGGGGCCTATTTTGAGGTTGGCAATATCACGCCCGCTGCTGAATTTAATATCTATGTCGATCCAGAGGCAGCTCAATTGGTCTTTGGATCTGGCGTGGATTTGGTTGTGGCACCTTTAGATGTGACGCACAAAGCGCTGACCAGCCCAGAATGGAGCGCTACGCTGCGAGGCAAAAACCATCCCATCTGCGAGGTGGTCGCCGGCTGGACGGAATTTTTTGAGCGGTTTGACACAGAAAAATATGGCTCCAAAGGCGCGCCGTTACACGACCCATGCGTCATTGCCTATTTGATCGCTCCCGAAATTTTCGCGGGTCGGAGGGTCAATGTGGAGATTGAAACGCACTCAGAATTGACCCGCGGCATGACGGTTGCAGATTGGTGGGGCGTCACAGATCGTCCGGCCAATGCTCTGTTTCTAGGATCCATAGACGCGGCGAAATATTTCAACCTCATCACCAACAGATTGGCACAGTTGTAATGGAAGCCAAATGGGACAATAGCTATGCGGCCCTGCCCTCGCAAATGTTCACAAGGCAAGCGCCTGTGCCAGTCGCGGCCCCGAAAGGTTTGATGCTGAATTCAGACCATGCGGAAGAACTGGGCATCATCTTTGGTGAGGATTGGCCAGTCTTTTTGGCGGGCAATCAAATTCCTCTGGACGCAGATCCGATAGCGCAAGCCTATGCAGGGCATCAATTCGGCCACTGGAACCCCCAGCTTGGCGATGGGCGCGCGGTTCTGCTTGGAGAAGTGCTCGGACCGCTGGGGCGCTTTGATGTTCAACTCAAAGGCGCTGGACGTACGGCCTGGTCGCGCAATGGCGATGGGCGCGCGTGGTATGGGCCTGTTCTGCGCGAATATATGATCTCTGAGGCCATGCATGCACTCGGCATTCCCACCACGCGCGCCCTGGCAGCCGTGAGCACAGGTGAGACTATTTTGCGCGAGCAAGGCCCCCTGCCCGGTGCTGTCATATGCAGAACGGCCTCAAGCCATATTCGCGTCGGTACATTTCAGTATTTCGCCGCCCGCGACGATAAACAAGCGCTGGACGCACTTCTTCAGCACGCCATAAAACGCCATTACCCCGAGGCGCAGACCGCCGAGCATTTTTTGAGCGCAGCTGTCACCGCGCAAGCGCGCCTTATCGCGCAATGGATGGGTGTGGGCTTCATTCACGGGGTGATGAACACCGACAACAGCCATGTGGGGGGGATTACAATCGATTATGGCCCCTGCGCGTTCATGGATGATTTTGTACCCATGAAAACCTTCAGCTCCATTGATCGGCAGGGCCGTTATGCCTATGGCAATCAGCCCAATTTGGCCGCATGGAATATGGCACAATTGGCCACAGCTTTGTTGCCTCTGACAGAAGATCGCGACGCCAGTATCATCCGCTTTACTGAAATTGTGCAGAACTTTGGCGATATCTTCGACCGTGAATATTC
>JAKMFM010000014.1 GCA_022425445.1 Planktomarina sp. | reverse complement strand
GCCGCAGCCTATAATGCTGGCCCCAGCCGCGCCCATGCTTGGACCGCCAAACTTGGCGATCCGCGCGCGCCGGAGGTGGATGTGATCGATTGGATCGAACAAATTCCCTTCAGCGAGACCCGCAACTACGTGATGCGGGTGACGGAAAGCCTGCCTAATTATCGCGCGCGTCTGGCGGGGCAAGCGTTGCCTTTGCGGTTTTTACAAGAATTGAAGGGCGCCTACAGCCCAGAGCCGATTTTCGCCGCTCCAGCAGTTTCACTGCGCCCTATTAGCCGGTAGCGCCTCCGCCGCATAGCCCGCCCAGGGAGCGGTTTCGCTCTGGCGTGTCTTAGCTCTTGACTACTCTTGCACGCCACAGGGTAAACAGCCCAGCCGCGACAACAATAAGCGCGCCGATGGCCACATTTGGGCGTACAACTTCACCAAAAACCAAAACGCCGATCGAGGCGCCGAACACCAATTGCAGATAGGTGAAGGGTTGTACGGCACTGGCCTCAGCCACCTCGTAACAGCGAATGAGTAACCAATGTCCCACCGCCCCGGTGCAGCACAGGCAAAGCATCAAGATCCAGTCGCTTGGGCTCATATTCTCAAAATGAAACGCGCCGATGACACTAATCAACAGGCACCCCATGACGCCGGTCCAAAAGAAGCTGGTTGCGGTGCTATCGAGGCGGGCGACATATCGCGTGAGCAGGCTGTAAAGAGCGAACATGAAAGCCGCGAGAACGGGGATGACCGCATAGGGGGAGAACACTCCGAATCCTGGCTCTAAAATCACCAGCACCCCGCAAAACCCAACGGCAATGGCGAGCCAACGCCGCCAACCGACTGTCTCGCCGAGAATGGACCCCGAGAGCGCTGCGACGATAAGGGTATAGGCTGAAAAAATTGCAAGGCTTTCGACCATGCCAAGCAAGGTAAAGGCGGTGACCATGACGCAGATTTCTGCGGCCAAGAGCACCCCGCGAAAGGCCTGAATTACGGGCTGTTTGGTGCGTGCCGCACTTCGCAAACTGCCAGCTTGCTTGGCTGAAACGGTCATCACGAAAGCGGCAAAGAACCAATAGCGCACCATAACCACCATATAAACATTGTAGGTGGACGAAAGGTGCAGGCTCAAACCATCTTGTACCGAGAAGATCAGGGTTGTCGCCACCATCAGCAGAACGCCAAGCCGTGTATTGGTGCCGGCACTCATGATTTAATCCCCCGGGTCATATGCCTTTTGCGTCCAAAACCTGGGCACCGGATGACCTCAAATCCGCCCGCTTGCAATCCGCGGCGGACAAAGCCCGCGGCCGTGTAAGTGGCGCAGCTTCCGCCGGTTTTGGTATGTGTGGCCACCTCAGCCATGAGGTTGGCCTCCCAGAGCTCTGGATTTTTGGCAGGAGAAAACCCATCTAAAAACCAGGCATCCGCCTGGCCTGGCCATTTGGGCAGGGTGTCGCGGGCGTCGCCTAAAATGACCTCAAAGCGCAAATCATACAGGGTGATGCGATTGCCCCACAAGGGGGCCAATTCCGCGGCTAGGTCCTGCAATGGCGCAAAGGCTTTGTGGGCTGTGATCATTTGATCTGGTGATAAAGGAAAGGCCTCAAAGCTTGTGTAGTGTAAAACGCCGCTTTGCCCGGATCGGCGCCAAGCCGCCAAGGAGACCAAAAGGTTCAAACCCGTGCCAAATCCCAATTCGGCGATATGAAACCCATCGCAATAACGGTCTGGCAGATCATTGCCCGCAAGAAACACATGCTCCGTTTCCGCCAGCCCATCGTCGAGCGAATAATAGGGGTCATCAAATTTTGCGGAGAAGGGCGTGTCTGCGCGCCATTCTATTCTATTGGGCTGGTGGTTGAGCATGGTCTACCCTAAGTATTTTGATGACCATGCAGAAGGGTGATGATTTTGGCAACTGCTGATGTAACGATTCTTGGGGCTGGTGTGTTTGGCCTGTCGATTGCGTTTTGTGCCGCACAACGGGGGGCGCGGGTGCGGGTGATCGATCCGGCTGGTGTGGCGCAGGGCGCCAGCGGCGGGCTGGTTGGAGCTTTAGCGCCCCATACGCCGGATCTATGGCTGCCCAAAAAGCAATTCCAGTTGGAAAGCCTCCTGCTTGCACGCCAATTCTGGCCGGAGGTGGAACGCCTATCAGGGCTTCCGACTGGCTATGCCAATCATGGGCGACTGCAACCGATCAATGAAGAAAGATTGATTGCGCTTGCGCTTTCACGCAGTGCGGATGCTGAGGCTAATTGGGGAGATGCCGCGGTTTGGGAGGTCATTTCAACCAGTAAGGCGGGACCTTGGTCACCACCGTCTGCGACGGGTCAGCTGGTGCGCGATACGCTCTCGGCTCATATTCATCCGCGGCAAGCCACCAGAGCGCTGGGGCAGGCGGTGTTGGAGCTGGGCGGGGTGATCACAGCCGCAGGCGCGCGTCAGGGCGCGATCGTCGATGCGCGTGGGTGGAGTGGCTTGGTGGAGATGTCACAGACTTTGGGCAAAGAGATCGGCAATGGAGTTAAGGGGCAAGCGGCCTTGTTGGATCTGGCCTGTTCTGGAGCCGCTCAGCTGTTTGCCGAGGGGCTGCATGTGGTGCCGCATTTGGATGGCACTGTGGCCATTGGATCGACCAGTGAGCGGCACTTTAAATCAGCAGATCAGACGGATGGCCAGCTTGATGATTTGATCGCTAAGGCCAAGCGCTTGTTTCCTGCGCTGCGCGATGCTCCCGTGATCGAGCGTTGGGCTGGCGTGAGGCCCCGAGCCTTTACCCGCGCACCCATGTTGGGCAGGCATCCGGTTCATCCCGATTGGTTTATTGCCAATGGTGGGTTTAAGATCGGCTTTGGCATGGCCCCAAAGATAGCTAAAGTTATGACGGCGCTCATCCTGGACGGCGAGGATCTCATCCCTGAAGATTTTCGAGCAGCAGCAAGTTTGAGGCGCAAAAATGATGGATAACCCCCCCCCGATGATCGCCAGCCTGGATCACCTGGTCCTGACAGTGACGGATATCATGACAAGTGTCGCGTTTTATAGGGACATTTTAGGAATGCAGGCACTTCAATTTGAGGCGGCTGATGGCAGCAGGCGTTGGGCTTTGGCCTTTGGAGCGCAAAAAATTAATTTGCACCCGGCACAGGCCCCTTTTACGCCCCATGCCGCAGAGCCGCGTGCCGGGTCGTCGGATCTGTGTTTTTTGTCGCCAGCCCCGCTGGACGCGTGGGCTGCATATTTCGAGGCCTGTGGTCAAGAGGTGTTAGATGGGCCTGTGAAGCGCAGCGGGGCGCTTGGGCCGATCGTCTCGCTTTATATCCGTGATCCGGATGGGAACCTTCTGGAAATTGCCAACCAGATTTAGAGGCGCGCTTTGATCGGCCTCTATGTGCGGTCGCCTTGATAGGGCAAGAACGCCTCAATCGCTGCGCTGGCAATGACGATGACATTGCCAGTATCCGGATTGGTGACATTTTGCCCGCCAAAAACTGCACACACCTCCGCCCGGCCGCGCGGCAGGGTTGCGACCAGCGCTGCCGTGTCCACTTGCGCTGGATCTTGGACACCAATGGTCACTTGAACGCGCATCTCTTGCGCGGTGAGGCCAAGTGCGGGTTCGAGCGCTTGGAACATGGGAATGGCGGAGTGCCGAAAAGCGTCTTCAATCGCACGGCCCGCGGCCTTGGTATAATCCTGGCCATATTGATCATTGCCCATGCCCATTTCGATGATGAATCTTTGATCGTTCATGAGGCCAACTCCAGGTCTAATGACACAGAAATTGCGATATTCGCCATCACGGTGGGCAGGCCATCTGGCCGCGGTACATCCAAGCCACCAGGGACCACTGTGACCTGTACTTGGCCGTAAGGAAAGATGTCTGCCACAGCGTTAATGTCCACCGCCTCAGGGTTTTGCACGGCTACTTCCACATCAATGAGCATATCGGTTTTTGCCTTGCCGAATAATTCCGCCAGGTTAATCGAATTGTGCCATAGTGCGTCTTTGACACCTCGGACTGCGGCTTGTGTGTAATCTTGCCGGCGCAGGGAGGCGCCCATGCCAAACTCCGTCAGCAACCGTTTTACGGCCATGGATATGCCCTCGCTTTAATTTTAGAATTCAACGCCGATTTGCGCCTTGATGCCCGAACGAAAGGGATGTTTGATCAGCTCCATTTCCGTCACCAAATCGGCCGCTTCAATCAAATCTGCATGGGCGTTGCGCCCTGTGAGTACCACATGGGTCATGGCAGGTTTTTCGTCGCGCAAAAAGGCGATGACCTCTTGAATATCAAGATAGTCATACCGCAGAGCGATATTGATTTCATCCAACAGCACCATGTGATTGCTCTCATCAACAATCAGCTCTTTCGCTTTGGCCCAAGCGGCCTGCGCCATTTCGGTGTCGCGGGTCTTGTCTTGGGTCTCCCAAGTGAAGCCCTCACCCATGGTGTGAAAGGCGCAGAGATTGGTGAAATGCTCTAAGATGAGATCCCTTTCGCCTGTGCTCATTCCGCCCTTGATGAACTGTACCACGGCGCATTTACGTTTATGGGCAATATGGCGAAAAATCATGTTGAAGGCCGCTGAGGATTTGCCTTTGCCCTTGCCGGTATGCACAATCACTAGGCCTTTTTCGTCTGTCTTGGTTGCCATGATCTTGTCGCGCGCGGCTTTTTTCTTTGCCATTTTCATGGCATGACGATCAACATCTTCACTCATGCTGGGCTCCTGTAGTTTGGAGGCAGTTTACTTGCTCGGGGCGCAGACGCAAGCAAGGCTTTGTTAACCAAGTTTGGGCATGGTCTTTTTATGCGCTTTCTTTGGATCCTTTTGCCGCTTTTAGCCTGTAATACGCTCTCCTTTGAATTTTCTGGCGTGCCGGCACAGCGGGTGATTGTAAGAAAATCGGTTTTTGATGTGCGCATGGTCGGGGACCGGGCTCAAGCGATCTGCATTAATCGCGAATGGGCACCAAATTTGAACTACACGGCCGCTTGGTTTGTCCGCGCGTTTGAAGCGGCCAGTGGTTGCGAATTGCGCCCCAATTCCATGCAGGGCGATCAGGTGGTCATGTAGGCGCTGTTAAAGTGCGACGCCCCGCGGCGCAGCAATCCGTTCCCTCAACGGCGCACGCTCGATTGCAGCATTTTTGACTCCATCCCAGGGATGATGATTTGTGATGAAATCTATCCGGTGGCGGTGCCGGGTGGGTAGCGAGCGCCTGTGTGCCAGGTCTTTAGGACACCAAATGGCAAGCGGTGCGATGCCCGGTCTCGTTGGATACCAAAGCGGGTTCCTGTTGATGGCAAAGCTCTTGCGCCATTGGGCATCGATTGGCGAAGCGGCAACCTTTGGGCAGGTTCACCGGGTCCGGCGGGTCGCCTGGGATTAAAATGCGTTTTTGGCTGGCCCTTTTGACCCGGTCGACGGTGGGCACGGCCGATAACAGCGCTTGCGTATAGGGATGGCGCGGCGCTGTGAACAAACTCATGCGGTCTGCGTGTTCAACGATCCGGCCCATATACATCACCGCGATGCTATCACTCATGTGCTGCACCACGCCGAGGTCATGGCTGATGAATAAATAGGTCAAGCCAAAGTCTTTTTGCAATTTGCGTAGCAGGTTTAAGATTTGCGCCTGCACAGCTACATCCAAAGCGGATACGGGCTCATCGCAGATAATCAACTCAGGCTGGGTGGCCAGGGCGCGGGCAATACCAATACGTTGGCGCTGACCGCCTGAAAATTGATGCGGAAAGAGCCTTTGCTGTTCTGGCCGCAAGCCCACCGCCTGAAATAAACCCTCGACAATCTGGGTTTTCTCAGCCGCGAATTTACTCGACAGGCTGTCCAAAGGTTCACGGACGATCGCCTCTGCGCGCTGGCGCGGGTTGAGGCTGGAATAGGGGTCTTGGAAGATGAATTGTACTTTTTGGCGGAACGCGCGCAGGTCCTCATCTTGGGTCTGCAGCACATCTTCATGACCAAGGCGCACTGAGCCGCGATGCGCATTGACCAAGCGGGCCACCGCCAGAGCTGCCGTTGTCTTACCGGAGCCGCTTTCCCCGACAATGGCCAGTGTCTCGCCCTTCTTTACAGCAAAGGAGATGTCATCGACTGCATAGAGATAGGATTTCTTACCCCAACCGCCGCCGCGCTTGACTTCAAATCTCACGGTGAGGTTATCGACAGTCAACAGATCAGACATTATAGATCCCCCGCATGCCAGCAATCTGCGGATTGCGCATTGGCGAATTCTTGTGGTTTCGGCCGGCTGGCCAAGCAGGCCTCGCTGAGATAGCGACAGCGCGAGGCAAATAGACATTGATCTTTGCCAAATTGGCGCAGGCTGGGCACTATGCCGGGCACTTCTACCAAATCATGGCGCGTGGTGCTCATCTCGCTTTGAATATGCGGCACGCATTCAATCAAACCTTTGGTATAGGGATGACGGGGGTGATCGATGATCTGGTCTACCGGTCCCAGCTCCGCTTTGCGCCCCGCATACATGACGATCATTCGCTCGGCCATTTCCGCCACCGCGCCCATGTCATGGGTGATTAAAATAATGGCCGCACCGGTTTGTTTGCGCAGATCGCCAAGCAGATCAAAGATTTGCGCCTGAACCGTGACATCAAGCGCGGTGGTTGGTTCATCTGCAATTAGAATTTTGGGGGCACAGGCCAGAGCCATCGCGATCATCGCCCTTTGCCTTTGACCACCGGACATTTGAAAGGGGTAGTCGCCGGCGCGGCCCTTGGGGTTGGGGATGCGGACCGCGTCAAGAAGCGCGACGGCCTGAGTCCAGGCCGCTTTGCGCGACAGGCCTTGATGCGCGCGCAGCACCTCAGCAATTTGTTCCCCAATGGTTAGCACCGGATTGAGGGAGGTCATTGGCTCTTGAAAAATCATAGAAATGTCATTGCCACGAATTTTGCGCAGCTGCGCATCGCTGGCTTGGACCAGGTCATCACCTTCAAACAGAATATGTCCACTTGCAATACGGCCAATATTCGCGGGCAAAAGCCCCATGAGCGCCAATGCTGTCATTGACTTGCCGCAGCCGCTTTCACCGACAAAGCTTAGGGTTTCACCTGCGTTTAAGCTGAAGGATAAATCGTCAATAACGGGAGCCACCCCGTCGCGTGTGGTCAACTCAATGGTAAGGTTTTGAACGTCTAAAAGTGGCTGCATTATCGTTGCCTTAATTTAGGATTAAGCGCGTCGTTCAGCCCATCGCCAACCAAGGAAATCGCCAGAACCGTCACAAAAATCGCAACGCCTGGGATGGTCACTGTGTAGCCTGCATCAAGAATATATTGACGGTTAGAGCCAATGATTTGCCCCCAGCTCACCACATTGGGATCGGTGAGGCCCAGGAAAGATAGGCCCGCTTCAAAAAGGATAGCGGATCCGACCATGAGCGCCGATTGCACGATAATCGGCGGCAGCGCGTTGGGTAGGATCACACGAAACATCAGTTTCATGTTGGAGGCGCCTGAGGCCCGTGAGGCCATCACATATTCCAGCTCCCGGATGCGCAGAAACTCGGAGCGTGTGATCCGGGCCACGGCGGTCCAGCTGACGATACCTATGGCAAAGGTGATCATGGGAAGGGAGGCGCCAAAGAGTGCGACCAAGACCATGGAAAACAGTAAGGTTGGCAAGACTTGGAAAAATTCGGTGATCCGCATAAGAATTTCTTCAACAATTCCGCGATAAAATCCTGCAAGGGCGCCCACAGTCACGCCGATGATGACGGTCATCAGCGCCGCCGAAACGCCGATCATCAGCGATACTTTGGCGCCATTGATGATCATCGACAATAGATCGCGTCCAAGATAATCGGTGCCCAGCAAAAACCCTTCTTCTCCGGGCGGCGAGAAAGGTGCCCAGACCATCTCAAATGGATCTACGGGGTAAAGCATCGGCCCAAAGATCGCGCCGAAGGTGATCAGGGTCAGGAGCGCCAAAGCTGCCACCGCAGCCGTATTTTTGCGAAACATCGCCCAGCTTTCTGTGAATGGGTGCTGGGCCTGTAAGGTTTCTTCTTCTTGGAGTTTGGGACGGGTCATTCGCGGCCTCCCACACGTGGATCTACAACTCGCAGGGCCAGATCGGTGAGCAAATTGCCGACAATCACCACCAAAGCGGAGAAGAAAAGAATGCCAAGAATAGTGGGCGTGTCGCGGGCAATAATCGATTGGAACGCCAGAGTGCCCAGGCCGGGCCAGCTGAACACGGCCTCTACCAACACAGCACCCGAAAGCACTGCAGAAAACTGCAGGCCCGCCAAAGTGATCACGGGCGAGAGTGCGTTTTTCAGCGCATGTTTATAGACCACCTGATGATCGCTTAAGCCTTTGGCTTTGGCGGTGCGAATGTAGTCGGAACCTAAGACTTCCATCATCGAGGCCCGCGACAAACGCGAATAGAGCGCGAGAAAAATGGAGCCAAGCGTGACGGCGGGCAGAACCAAATGCCGTGCAACATCAACAAAATGGGTCCAAAATCCGCCTTCAATGGTCACATCGCGCATGCCCGCTACGGGGAACCAATGCACGTTGAGCGAAAAGGTGATCAGCAGCAAAATACCGGTCCAAAACACTGGGGCGGAATAGCCAAACAACGCTAGAAATGTGACCAAATAGTTGGAGATGCCTTTCGGCTTGCGCGCTGAGATGACACCAAGCACAACTCCGATGATCAGGGCGGCGATCTGCGCAGTAATCACCAAGAGTAAAGTGGCCGGCAGGCGTTCAAGGATCAATTTGCTGACTGGTTGATTGTAAAAAAATGAATATCCCAAATCGAATTGCGCCACATTGGCGATGTATTTTCCCAGCTGAATGATGAACGGCTGATCCAGGCCATAGCTTACGCGGATCTCATCAAGAATTTCTTGATCTGCCCCGCCCATGGATTGGCTGATAGTATCTGCCACATCGCCGGGGGCCAGATGCATCAGTGAGAAATTCAGCACCAGAACCGCAAGGAGCAATGCGGCGGCATAGAGAACGCGAATGAGAACGATGCGTAAAATGCCCAAAATTTTCGCCTTACTTAGGAATATGCGCGGGCCATTTGTGGACGGCCCGCGCCGGGAAGCTTACTTTTTGAGATAGGTCATATCAATCGGTGTTGACGTGCCCCAAATGCCCAGGGGTGGATTGCCCACATTGTCGTTAAAGACGGTGTGATAGGGCAGGGTGTTAGTGTGATAGACCGGCACTTCATCGGCGATGATCTCCTGGAACTCCGCATAAAGCGCGGTGCGTTTGGCAGGATCAGATTCGACCGCGGCCATGGCCATCAGCTCATCAACCCTTGCGTTCGAGTAGCCTTGGGTGTTTGACCAAACGCCTTTGGCGATATTGTCGGAAGAATATGTCCGATGGACACCAATCACAGGGTCTCCCCAATTGAACACCGTATCCCAGGACATATCAAAGTCCATTTTTCCCATGCGGGCCGCCCAGGTTGGGAAATCTGCAGAGGCGCGCACTTCAACCGCAATGCCAACTTTTTTCAAAGCCGCTTTCACATATTCGACCTGTGGTTTGACGCCGGGCCAACCAAAATCTATCGTTAGGCTGAAGCGCGAATCGCCCTGCATTGGATAACCAGCGGCATCGAGCAACGCTCGGGATTTATCCAGATCCAAAGCATAGTCCTCAACATTGGCGTTGTAGAACGGGCTGTCGGGATGGATGCCAGTTTTGGAATCAGAGGCTGTGCCCTGCAT
>JAKMFM010000105.1 GCA_022425445.1 Planktomarina sp. | reverse complement strand
CATCGGACAGAATATGAAGGATAGCTTTCGTTTGCACAGCTTCCTATGTTCTGGCAGTTGTGCGAAAATGTTTTTAGGAGAGTTTCGCACGCGAATAACTGTCATCATTGAAACGCTGGCATTTGTTTTGGGTGGCGGTGCAGTGTTTTTCCATCTCAACCATAATGCCAAATCAAATACCTACGCCACCATGCACGCAATGCATCACGGAACATCTGGCGCGGCTTCTAAAGCTCGGATGCAGGGCCATATTCATGATGAGATGACCATGCCCGGCCTGAATGGCACAGACACCACCGAAATCGAAGTCGCAGATCTTAGAACAATTTTCCAGCAGCACATGGAGATTGAACGCCGTGTCACCAATCTTCCCAATGGTATCTCCACCTTTACCGCCTCCCCAAACCCCGCGGTCCGGGCGGCGATCGTCTCGCATGTATCGATGATGGTCACCCGATTGGCGGAGGGCAGAAACCCGGAGGTGATCATCCAATCCCCGACCCTCGATGCGCTTTTTGACGTCCACGAAGAGATCGAAACCGAGATCGAAGTCACCGACACGGGCATTGATGTTATTCAAACCTCTAGCAACCCGGAGGTTGCAAAGCTCTTGCAAACCCATGCTGCCGAAGTCAGCGATATGTCCGAAAGAGGTATGGCTGCGGTGCATGAACGGATGTCGCAATAAGGTGAGAAAACCTTGCCCATCAAGCGCCCCGATGGCCAATTTTGATCGACGATCTTGTTATCGGCGCAGATCAGTGCAAGCGGTACCACCCATGTTACCCGATCCCTGTTTCGCCCAAATTGACAACCTACAAAGAGGTTGGCGGCAAAAAGCTGCTTTAAACGCGCGGGCCTGCGAAAGCCCCTACCCATCCCAGCGCATCCGTGGCAAGAACTCTGAAACGGTCATTGGGGTCACATGATACACCGCCTTTACACTTGGACCTTATCGCTTGCTGAGCATCCTCGGGCGCTTTGGGCTTTGGCACTTGTCGCCTTCATTGAAAGCTCTTTTTTTCCAATTCCACCGGATCTCATGCTCATTCCAATGATTTTGGCGGCGCGAAGCCAGGCGTTCCGCATTGCTTTTGTGGCGGTTGTGGCCTCTGTCGCAGGCGGTCTTTTCGGGTATGCCATTGGAGCTTTCGCATTTGAGAGCATCGGCCAACCCATCTTAGCCTCATTGGGCAAGGAGGGCAGCATGGCGGCCTTTAATGAAAAATTCAACGCCTATGGGACCTGGGCCGTGCTGATCGCTGGGGTCACGCCCTTCCCTTTCAAAGTGATCACGATCATGTCCGGCTGGACAGGAATGTCCTTGATGCCCTTTGTGCTCAGCGCCTTGGTCGCGCGCGGCTTGCGGTTCTTTGCGGTCGCCCTGTTGTTGTATTACTTCGGCCCACCAATCCGCCGCTTTATTGAAAAGCATTTGGGCCTGGTCTTCACGGGGTTTATAGTCATATTGGGCGCAGGTTTTTTTGCGATAAGATACCTATGAACGAGGGCGATATGTTGTCACAATCATCCCGCCAATTGGCGCTTGTTGCCGCCGCAGGTTCGGGCATGCTGCTGGCCGGGGCGTACCTATTTCAGGGCCTCGGATATGCGCCCTGCCAAATGTGTTTTTGGCAAAGATACCCCCATGCGCTGGCCATCGCGATCGGCGCAATCCTGTGGCTCTGGCCAAGCCGCTTTCTGACCGCGCTTGGCGCGCTATCTACATTGACGACGGCCGGTATCGGCGCCTTCCACGCCGGGGTCGAGCAAAAATGGTGGGACGGCCCCAGTTCGTGCACCGGTGATGGCGCCGGGCTAAGCGGCCTGTCCGGGCAGGATCTTCTGGCGACGAACACCCTCGAAAAGCTGGTCATGTGCGACGAAATTTCCTGGGCCTTTGCAGGGCTGTCTATGCCCGGCTGGAATGCGGTTTTTTCGGCCTTGCTTTGCGCCACCTGGATCATCGCATTGCGGCGCGGATAACGCGGAGAGCCCAACGCCAGCCGATTCCCCAAGCAGCTTAGCGCGGCCCTAATTTTCAGAGTTTTTTCCCCTTAAATTTGGGGCATATCCGATGCGGTCTCAAAATTTTCATCGCAATATCTTATTCATTCAGCGTCAAGGGCTCTAAGCATTTGCATCGCATATGTTTGGACAGTAATGTGTGAGACAACTAAATATGGGAATATCCCAGACAGGCGGCCAAAATGACAGATGAAACACTCCCCCCCGAGAGCACCGAGACACCGGCTCCAACGCCCTCCGCCTATGACGGCCCGGCGATCAGCATTACGCAGGAGATGAAAACCTCCTATCTCGACTATGCTATGAGCGTCATTGTCAGCCGTGCGATCCCGGATTTGCGCGATGGTCTTAAGCCAGTGCACCGCCGGATTCTCTACGCCATGCACGAAACCAATAATACCCATGACAAGCCCTACCGAAAATCCTCTCGCCCAGTGGCCGAAGCTATGGGGAAATACCACCCGCATGGGGACGGGGCAATCTATGATGCTTTGGTGCGCATGGCACAGGACTTCTCCATGTCTTTGGTGCTGCTCGACGGTCAAGGCAACTTTGGCTCCATGGATGGCGATAAGGCCGCAGCGTACCGCTACACTGAAGTGCGGATGGAAAAATCGGCGCAAGCGCTTTTGGCAGATATCGACAAGGATACGGTTGATTTTCAGCTCAATTATGACGGTAAGGATACTGAGCCAACGGTCCTCCCGGCCCGATATCCCAACATGCTGGTGAACGGCGCTGGCGGCATTGCCGTGGGCATGGCCACCAATATCCCACCTCACAACCTTGGCGAGGTGGTTGATGCGACCTTGGCCTTGATCGAAGATCCTGATCTAACCTCGGAACAGCTGATCAATTACATTCCAGGGCCTGATTTCCCCACCGGCGGCGTGATGCTCGGCCGCTCAGGCGCTCGTAAGGCCTATCTCGAAGGCCGCGGCAGCGTGGTCAACCGGGCCAAAACGCGCATTGAAGAGCTGCGCAAAGATCGGTGGGCTATCATCATTGAAGAGATCCCCTACCAGGTCAACAAAGCCGCAATGATTGAGAAAATTGCCGCTGAGGTGCGTGACAAACGCATTGAAGGCGTGGCCCATGTTCAAGACGAGTCCGACCGTAATGGCGTGCGCGTGGTGGTTGAGCTGAAACGCGATGCCACGGCGGAGGTGGTTTTGAACCAACTGTTCCGCTACACACCGATGCAGACCTCCTTTGGCTGTAACATGCTGGCATTGAACGGCGGACGCCCCGAACAGCTGACCCTGCGGCGTTTTTTGACCTGCTTTATCGATTTTCGCGAAGAGGTGGTGGCGCGCAGGACGGCCTTCGAGCTGCGCAAGGCGCGTGAGCGGAGCCATGTGCTATGCGGGCTTGCCGTAGCGGTGAGCAATGTCGATGAAATTGTGGCCACGATCCGAGCCTCAAGCGATGCATCCGAGGCACGTCTCAAATTGATGGAACGACGCTGGCCGGCGGCCGACATCGCCGATTACATCCGCCTGATTGACGATCCGACCCATACGATGAACGACGACGGCACCTATAATCTGTCAGAAACGCAAGCGCGGGCTATCTTGGAACTGCGTTTGCAAAGATTGACACAAATCGGCGTCAAAGAGGTCACCGACGAGCTGGCGGTTCTGGCGTCAAAAATCAAAGAGTATCTTGAAATTCTGTCTTCTCGCGAACGGATCATGGAGATTATTTCCGATGAGCTGCGCGAGGTGAAAGAAAATTTTGCCGTTCCGCGCCGCACTGAGATCATCGAATGGTCCGGTGATATGATGGACGAGGATTTGATTGAACGCGAGGAGATGGTCGTCACAGTCACCGCAGGCGGTTATATCAAGCGCACCGCGTTAGCTGATTTCCGGGCACAAAAGCGTGGCGGCAAAGGGCTGCAGGGGATGTCGACCAAAGATGAAGATGTTGTCACCACACTCTTTGTTGCCAATACCCATACCCAGCTTTTGTTTTTCACCACCGATGGCATGGCCTATAAGATGAAAACTTGGCGCCTGCCTCTTGGAGGTCGCACGGCCAAAGGCAAGGCCATTGTGAACATCTTGCCAATCCCGGCCGGCGTCTCAGTGGCTGCAATCATGCCCGTTGATCGGGATGAAGCGGAATGGGGCGATTTGCAGATCGTCTTTGCAACCACACAGGGCGATGTGCGCCGCAACCGCCTGTCGGATTTCACCAATGTGCGTTCAAACGGCAAAATCGCGATGAAGTTGCCGGAAGGTGTTGAATTGGTCAATGCGCGTATCTGCAGCGAAGATGATGATGTTATGCTCACCACCAACAGTGGTAGAGCCATTCGCTTTGCCTCAACGGATCTGCGGGTGATGAACTCGCGCGCCTCAACCGGTGTCCGCGGTATTCGTCTCAATGGCGACGATATGGTTGTCTCCATGTCGGTTATTCGCCATTTCGAAGCCACGCCTGAAGAGCGCGCCGCCTATCTGAAGATGCGCCGCGCTATGGCCGGACTGACAGATGAGGACGCCGGTGAAGAAGATGTTCCAGCAGATCCAAACTTCTCGCAAGAGCGCTACGAGGAAATGGCGGCGGTTGAAAATTTGATCCTGACCATTACCCGTGGCGGATCTGGCAAACTCTCATCCAGCCATGACTATCCAGTGCGTGGACGAGGCGGAATGGGTGTGGCGGCAATGGATAAGGCGATGCGCGGTGGCCCGGTTGTCGCCAGCTTCCCCGTTGAACTTGTGGATCAAATCATGCTCGTCACAAGTACAGGCCAATCGATCCGCTGCCCCATTGACGGAATTTCCTTCCGCTCTCGCAATGCGGGCGGCGTGCGGGTGTTCAACACAAGCCGTGACGAACAAGTGGTCAGTGTCGCTTATATTCCCGATCAAGGCGATGACGAAGAGGCACCCGAACACCCCGCCTCCGAGAGGCACTCTTAAACCATGAATGTGATCGTGCAGGTAATTCTGTGCGGTCACATCGGCTAATAATCAGGCCCATATATAAGATTATATTCATATACATTAGTGTATAGGCACCTATACGCTAAATCATCCACATAACCCAACTCGGACTCGCACTCTTCTTCCGATTGCGTTAACTTTTTATCGATAAATGTTTCGCGCCGTAGGTCTACCACAATCGTTAAACCGAGTCGGATGTAACGAGTTCACTGTGGCACCAAAGATCCGCATACGGACATTCGACTTAGCTGATTGATTATTAAGTATAAAGTTATGTGAAGCTGCGGCGATTGTATGTTTTGGAGAGATCTCCAAAGACAATAACGGTGAGGGGATGCAGCGGCAGCATCATTGTTGATCCGCCTTTGCATGTACTTAAAGCACGGTCACTTGGCTGAGGGACCGTGCTTTTCAATTTGCAAACCTACAATCTTAGGTCGTAAATATCTGAAAATTTATTCCGCAAATAGGCCAGCAAAGGCGCCTCACTCGGTGCCATATCACACGCTTGCGTGATGGTTTCGCGTGGCAGGTTCACGGCACCATGGCGCTGCAAACGTCCTTGCAACCAACCGGTCGCCTTACTCAAATCTCCAACCCGAAGCTGGTCATCCAAATCCGCTATAAGCTCAGTCATCCGCGAAAAAAGGCAACCTGCATAGACATTGCCCAGCGAATAGGTAGGGAAATATCCAAACAGACCAACAGACCAATGAACATCTTGCAAGCACCCCTGCGACGCACATGGCACATCATAGCCGAAATCGGCCGCAAAGCGCTCATTCCAAGCGCTTTGCAAATCTTGCACTTGCAAAGCGCCCGCGATCATCGCGCGCTCCAGATCAAAGCGTAACAGAACATGCAAATTATATTGCACCTCATCAGCCTCCGTACGGATAAAGCCGCTCCGCACCGAATTTACTGCTTTGTAAAATTCATCGGCCGTCTCAATGCCAAAATCACCAAAGCCTGCGCGCATTTTTCCAAAGAGAAACTCTGTAAATCCACGGCTGCGGCCCAATTGGTTTTCATAGATTCGAGACTGACTTTCATGAACCCCCATGGACGCGCCCTGCCCGATCGCGGTGAGCGTATAATCTGGATCAACATTCTGCTCATAACAGCCGTGCCCCACCTCATGAATGGTAGAATAAAAGCAGTTGAACGGATCATTCGGATCCGTGCGGGTGGTAATTCGGACGTCCTGCCCCGATCCAGAGGAGAAGGGATGCACCGCTTTATCAATCCGCCCACGGCTCAAGTCATAGCCAAAACACTGCGCCAACTCACTTGCGATTTGCAATTGCACCGCCTCATCAAAAGAGCCCTGCAGCGATTTCGCTGGTGGTTTTTCTAAGATCTCACCACGCAAAGCCACCAATCCGGGGCGAAGAGCTCCGAACATACGGTCAAGTTCAGATGCTGTCGTGCCCGGTTCATAATCGGCCAACATCGCATCATAGACATCCCCGCCGGCTGCCAGGGCCTGCCCCTCTTCGACTTTGAGCGCCAGAATTTCCTGCAAAATAGGAGCAAAAGCCTCAAAATCATCCGCCGCGCGCGCCGCCGCCCATTTGCCCTGCGCCATAGAGGTTGTGCTGGCGATGGCCTCCGCCAAATCGCCCGGCACTTTCACCGCGCGCTCATAAGCAGTTTTAATCTGACGCAGCTGCGCCTGGGTCACCTGATCAACGGCCTCTCCCTCACAGACCGCCAGCCACTCGCCGACCCGCGGATCTGAACGACGCCCGTGCAGCACCCCTTCCAGCGCAGCCATTTCTTCGCCGCGTTGCGCAGATGATCCGCTGGACATCATAGTTTCTTGATCCCAGCCCAAACGGCCGGAAACCTGCCCCAATGCCTGGGTTTGGCGGTCAAAGTGTAACAGGTCCGTTAAAGCTGTCATGAGGTCCCCCGAACAGAGGTGGCAATCGGATAGCCGGCCAGAAATCGCCCACGAAGCACCGCAAGCCACAGAATCACTGCGGTAAACTGGTGCAGAATGGCCAAATTCCAAGGCGATGAATGCATTACGGTCACGACACCCAAGATCATCTGAACTGTCAAAACCAGCCCAACCGTGCCGAAGGCCGCTCGGGTAACCTTATGAGCCGAGGCTTTGGCCCTCAAAGCCACCACAATCGCGAAGACAAATAAAAGATAGGCGCTCATCCGATGAATGAACTGCACCAAACCATCATCCTCAAAAAAATTCCGCCACCAAGGAGACAGGCTGAACATATCGGGCGGAAGAAAGCTGCCAGCCATCAGCGGCCAATCAGTGTAATTGCGCCCAGCATCAATGCCTGCAACCAGAGCGCCCAGCAGCACTTGCAACGCCACGAAATGCATCAATCCTGTAGACATACCGAACAGTTTGCGCTCTCGCGCACGGCGCGCTTGCAGCAGCTCCGCCTCAGATCGGGTAAATATCTGCACGTTCCAGAAAATATATCCCAACAGCGCAAAAGCTGCTCCGAGATGCGCCATGAGCCAATAGGAAGCCACATCAAGCCGCACGCCATCAAGACCGGAATTGACCATCAGCCATCCGATGAACCCTTGCAGGCCTATAAAAGGTCCAATGGCAAAGATAGAGAGGCGCCTAGCTTTGGGCAGTTTGCCCGTGAAAAACAACAGCGCCAACCCAAGCGCCCAGGTCAAACCGATAAAGCGCCCAAGCTGGCGGTGGCCCCATTCCCACCAAAAGATGACTTTGAATTCAGCCAAGCTCATCGAGGCATTTTGCACGGCAAATTCTGCGGTGGTTTGATAGGCGGCAAAAGCGGCCTGCCATGCGGCGGCGTTCAAAGGAGGGATGGCGCCCATCACGGGATCCCATTCGGTGATCGACAAGCCACTGTCGGTCAAGCGGGTTAAGCCGCCCACGGTGA
>JAKMFM010000198.1 GCA_022425445.1 Planktomarina sp. | reverse complement strand
CAGATGCAAAAAAATATTGTGGGGTTTTGCAGGGCAATTGGGGATTTTCCAGTGTCTTCAAAGAGCCCGTCTTTGATGTGGTCAAAACCCGCCTGGCGCTCACCGGGAAATTAATGTTTTGGGTGATGGTCGTGATGATCCCGGGCGCGCTGATCATTGGCGTTTTGGCCGGCATGCGCGAAGGCTCACGGCTGGACCGTTCGCTCTCAACCGGGGCGATTGTCACCACCGCCACGCCTGAATATGTCTCTGGTGTGATTTTTATAGCGATTTTTACCTCCTCCGCCGTAGGATTAAAGTGGTTCAAGGGCTCGGCCACTTCGGCAATGGATAATGCCACACTTGAGAATTTCCTGCTTCCCGTGCTGACAATTGCGCTTTACGGCATGGGCTATATTGCCCGCATGACCAGGGCGTCGATGACCGAGGTCATGACCGCCCAATATATCCGTACCGCCCGGCTCAAAGGTGTGAGCTTTGCCAATATCGTGCTGAAACATGCGCTGCGCAATGCTCTGATTGCGCCCTTCACTGTCATTATGCTGCAAATTCCTTGGCTCTTGAACGGCGTGGTGATTGTCGAAACCCTATTCAACTTTAAAGGGTTTGGGTGGGTTTTGGTGCAAGCCGCAAGCAACAACGACATTGACCTGCTCTTGGCTGTGGCGGTTGTTGGTGTGATTGTTGTGCTTTTGACTCAGCTGATTTCAGATATCGGTTACGTCTTCTTAAACCCTCGTATTCGCATTTCTTAAGGAGACCAGTTCCATGCAACATCTATCCTGGACCGGCACCTTGGGTGCGTATCTTAATCCGCTGTTTTTAACCGCGCTCGTCTCTTTCTTAATCCTGGCGGTAGCGGCCGCCGCGCGGGGTTTTTCCCCTCGCGCAGATGGGCCCAATTTAATCAACCCCACGCCCCCCTCCGTGTCCCTGATTGGCCCAAGCCTTGTGATTGGGCTGACGCTTTGGCTGTTGAGCCTCGCGGGGATCTCCCTGCTCGCGCCTCTGGCCACGGATAATATTTGGCTTTCATTAATCCTATGCCTCATTTTGGGCGCTGTTGCTGGGTTTGCTCTGTTCCAAGTTTCTGCTGAAATGATCTTCAAATTGGTCTGGTTGGCCTTCTACGTCTCACTGGTGTTGTTTGGACTTTATCTGCTCATCGGTGTGTTCGTGGAACCTGAAACTATGGGCATCGTGGGCGCAATCTCAAAACGGCTCGTTCCCACGTGGATCGCTCTTGGGGTAACTTTTGCCCTGTCGATCCTCTTCAAACGCAAGTTGGGCCTCTATGGCAAGCTCTTTGACAGCCCAATTGGGATGATCGGGTTGGGTCTGGTACTGTTTTGGATCTTCACAGCGATATTTGGTGCGGGATTTGACTGGATTGCGACCCATGATCCTTTAGCACAGGTCTCCGGCATGAAGAACAAACACCCAGGCATTCCACTGCGTGGCGCAACTGAGGCGGATTATCCCTATTACCTGTTGGGCGGCGATACGCTCGCGCGCGACGTGTTCAGTCGAGCCATCTTTGGCAGCGGTATCGTGATCGTCATTGCTCCCGCGGCCACCATCTTTGCCTTTATGGTGGGTATCACGCTCGGACTGCCCGCAGGCTATTTTGGCGGCCGTTTGGACACCGTATTGAGCTTTCTGTCCAACCTGGTGTTGGCCTTCCCGGTGATTTTGCTATTTTTCTTGCTGGTGACACCTGAGATCGTCGCAACCGGCCTACCCAATTTCTTGGCGGTGGTGCTCTTCATCTTCCCTGTCATTTTCATCACCGTGGCCCAATACTCTAAGAACCGCCTCAAACCTGGCTTTTTGGTCCTGCAATTACCTATCCTGTTGATTATTGCTTTGTGGCTCTATCTCAGTTTGGTGTCTGAAACCGGCAAGCCCGTTGATATTCTGCCGCCAATGTTGGATTTGTTTGATGTACCAGCCGAAATTCTACTGGTCTTTGTTTCAGTGGTCTTCGTCAATTCTCCCACAGCCTTCCGGATCGTGCGAGGTTTGACCCTAGACGTCAAAACCCGCGACTATGTCGCCGCGGCTCAAACGCGTGGTGAAGGACCGTGGTACATCATGCTGTGGGAAATTTTACCCAATGTGCGCGGTCCGCTGATCGTCGATTTTTGTCTCCGGATTGGTTATGCGACCATCTTGCTGGGCACTTTGGGATTTTTTGGCCTTGGACTTGAATCCGAAAGCCCAGACTGGGGCACAACCATCAACGCCGGGCGCAAATTGCTCTCGGTTTATCTGGCCCCGCCCCTAGTACCAGCCTTCTCGCTTATGAGTTTGGTTTTGGGCTTGAATCTTCTGGCCGATGGCCTGCGTGAAGAAAGCTTGAGGGATTAACTCAATGGAACAGCAAGACTATAACGGCCCGATCCTTGAAATTGATCAACTCTCAATTTCTTTTTTCACCCGCCTCAACGAAATTCCAGCCGTGATGGATTTTAGCTGCACAATCCAACCCGGTGAGGCGATGGGGCTGGTTGGCGAATCTGGGTGCGGCAAATCCACGGTTGCCCTGGGCGTCATGCAGGACCTCGGGGTCAACGGCCGCATTGTCGGTGGCTCCATTAAATTTAAAGGCCGCGACCTGAACCTGATGTCCGAAGACGAGCTTCGCGATATTCGCGGCTCCGAAATTGCGATGATCTATCAAGAGCCCATGGCCTCACTCAATCCCGCCATGAAGATTGGCAAACAGTTGATGGAAGTACCGATGATCCACGAGGGGATCAGCAAAGAGGCCGCCTATGCGCGGGCTTTGGAAGTGGTCACCGATGTGAAATTGCCAGATCCCGAAAGAATTTTGAAATCCTTCCCGCATCAATTGTCCGGCGGCCAACAGCAACGCATCGTGATTGCGATGGCGCTCATGTCGAAACCAAGTCTTTTGATCCTGGACGAGCCCACCACGGCTCTAGATGTAACGGTGGAAGCTGCGGTTGTGGAGTTGGTGAAAGATTTGGGCAAAAAATACGGCACCTCAATGCTATTTATTTCTCATAATCTTGGCTTGGTCTTGGAAACCTGCGACAGAATTTGCGTCATGTATTCCGGCGAGG
>JAKMFM010000180.1 GCA_022425445.1 Planktomarina sp. | reverse complement strand
GCGCCAGGCGTCAAAGACATGCCCAAAATGCGTTTGGGGTTGGTGGGCGGCGGCATCTCGACGCCGCTCAGCGGCCGAAATCCAAATTTTTGGTAATAGGGCGCGTCCCCGACCAGCAGCACCCTGTTCCAGCCAAGGCCCGACGCGAGGGCCAGGCTTTCGCGAATCAAATAGCCGCCCAGCCCCTCGCCCTGCCGGGTTGGGTGGACTGCAATCGGTCCCAGCAAGAGCGCGGTATGCGTTTCGATGCAAACGGGCCAATAGCGAATTGCGCCGGCCAGAATACCATCCGCATCCCGCGCCACCTGTGACAGGGCCGCAATCGGCGGCCTGTCCTCGCGCAATCGATAAGAAGACAAAGCCTCCCGGCCCGGAGCGAAGCACAAATCATAAAGCGCTTCGACTTCCCACCAATCTTCTGCTGTCTCGCGGTTTAAATGAAACACCGCCCGGTCCTCTTTCCTTTTGCACTTGGCCTAACACGCGGTTACGCTCCGCGCAAACTCAGAGGAGAGCATATGTTTTATCGTCCCGAACAGGGTCACGGACTGCCCCATAACCCGTTTAACGCCATCGTAAGCCCGCGGCCCATCGGCTGGATCTCAACCCAGGACACCACAGGGGCGCGCAACCTGGCGCCCTACTCGTTTTTCAACGCTGTGGCCTATGTGCCGCCGCAGGTTATGTTTGCCTCGACCGGCGCGAAACCTGATCAGGATGGCACCAAAGACAGCGTCAGCAACATCCGCGAAACTGGGGTATTTTGTGTCAATATTGTCGAATTTGCCATGCTGGAGGCGATGAATGCCTCCTCGGCAAGCCTTGGCAAGCAAGAAGATGAGTTTGCACATGCGGGGCTGGAAGCCGTGGCCTGTGAAACCATCGAGGGGTTTCGCGTGGGCGGCGCGCCCGCCAGCCTCGAGTGCAAGGTGACGCAGATCATCGAACTGGCCGGGCCGGCAAATTTTGCCGTGTTTGGGGAAGTCACCGGCGTGCATATGCGCGACGATTGCGTTGTGGATGGCCTGTTTGATGTGAAAACCTTCAAGCCATTGGCCCGTTTGGGCTATAAGGATTACACCTTTGTGGACCATACTTTTGCCTTGAGCCGCCCGGACGATTGATCCGGGCCATTCGGCTGCTTTTGTTGCTAATGGCCAGCAGATAAAATGCCGGTGCGCACACCGTAATTTACCGCGATTTGATAATCGGGGTCATCGTCACTGTCGACGATCAAATGGCCGGCCTTGCTCAGAAGATAATGGCAATCTTTGCTCAGATGGCGCAATTGAATGCGCTTGCCAGCCTCTTCATATTTCAACGCCAGCGCCTCAATCGCTTGCAGCGCCGATTGATCCGCAACCCGGCTGTCTGCGAAATCAACGATCACCGTTTCTGGGTCATCATATGGGGTAAACAGCTCTGAAAACCCCTCTGATGAGCCAAAAAACAGCGGGCCTCGGATTTTATAAACCTTGGCACCATCACTCTCAATCGCCCGGTTGGCATGGATTCGGGTGGCGTTTTGCCAAGCATAGGCCAGCGCTGAGACAATCACCCCAACCACAACCGCGATGGCAAGGTCGGTCATCACCGTCACGGCTGTGACCAAAATGATCACAAAGGCATCCGTTAGCGGCACTTTGCGCATGATCATCAAACTGTTCCAAGCAAATGTGCCGATCACCACCATGAACATCACACCAACCAAGGCAGCCAAAGGAATTTGTTCAATTAAAGGCGAAGCCACAACGATGAAAACCAAAAGGAAGAGCGCCGCAGCGATGCCCGCAATCCGCGTGCGTCCACCGGATTTCACATTTATCATCGACTGGCCAATCATGGCACAGCCGCCCATACCGCCAAAAAATCCAGTGACGGTATTGGCAATGCCCTGCGCGATGCTCTCCTGGCTCGCACCCCCACGTTTATTGGTGATGTCGCCCACAAGATTGAGCGTCAGCAGGCTTTCGATAAGGCCAATGGCGGCGAGAATCCCCGCATAGGGCAGGATGATCCAAAAGGTTTCCAAGGTGAGCGGCACGCTGGGGATATGAAATTGCGGCAAGCCGCCCTCAATACTGGCCAAATCGCCGACCCGCGGCACATCAATGCCAAAGGCAATCACAATCACCGCGACAATGCCAATCCCAGCCAAGGGGGCTGGAACAGCTTTGGTCAGCTTGGGCATGCCCCAGACGATGACCATGGTCAGCGCGACCAGCCCCAGCATAACCAACAAGGGCAGGCCGGAAAGCCACTCCCCGCTCGACATACCCTGCCCGGTATTCACCACAGATCCCGGCACTTTGAATTGTGTCATCTGCGCCAGAAAAATCACAATCGCCAAACCATTCACGAAGCCCAGCATCACCGGATGTGGTACAAGACGGATAAATTTGCCCCATTTCATGATGCCAACAGAAATTTGAATAAGCCCCATAAGCACCACGGTCGCAAACAGATATTCGACCCCATGCTGCGCCACAAGCGCAACCATGACCACCGCCAGAGCGCCCGTTGCACCAGAAATCATGCCGGGACGGCCACCGATTAGAGCTGTGATAAGGCCAACGATGAAGGCGGCGTAAAGTCCGACCAAAGGATGCACCCCAGCGACAAAAGCAAAGGCCACTGCCTCAGGCACCAGCGCCAGCGCCACGGTCAGGCCGGCCAGCAGCTCGATACGCACTCGGCCCGGAGTCAACGGCTCCCCGGCGCTCAAATTGAAATTGGCAAAAGAAGTTTTGACCGCTGATGCAGCCAATGAGAAACGAGACATAATGGAAACCTTTTCGTCGAACAGTCGCAACCTTGCCGCCTCATATCATATATTTCGCTGAGGTCACGGAATTCTTAATATGCTGCGAAATTCTAAACGGATTGACGTGGTCTCCGGCTGGCGCGCCGCATAAAAACATGTAACAAAATGAGGACACGTCGGCACTTTTAAGGACGCAAGCGATGAGCAACACAAAAATTGGAGTGATTGGCGGCTCCGGGATTTATGAAATTGACGGGCTGCAGAACCCCAAATGGCAACAGGTCGAAAGTCCTTGGGGCACCCCTTCCGATGAGCTGCTCACCGGGCAGCTGGCCGGTGTCGAAATGGTCTTTTTGCCCCGCCATGGGCGCGGCCATGTCCACGCCCCGAGTGATGTGCCTTATCGCGCCAATATAGACGCACTGAAACGGCTGGGAGTCACAGATGTCATCTCTGTGAGTGCCTGCGGCTCGTTTCGCGAGGCAATGGCGCCGGGGCATTTTGTGCTGGTGGATCAATTTATTGACCGGACAACCCAACGCGCCAGCTCGTTTTTCTCGCGCGGCTGCGTGGGCCATGTCAGCCTCGCCCACCCGACCTGCCCGCGGCTATCAGCGGCTTGTGCAGTGGCGGCTCGGGCAGAAGGAATTACCGTGCATGAAGGCGGCACATATCTGGCCATGGAAGGGCCGCAGTTTTCAACCCTGGCGGAAAGCCGCATGTACCGTGAAAGCTGGGGCGCCGATGTGATCGGGATGACCAATATGCCCGAAGCAAAATTGGCGCGCGAAGCAGAATTATGCTACGCCTCTGTGGCCATGATCACCGACTATGACAGCTGGCACCCAGACCATGGGGAGGTCGATGTGACAGAAATCATCAAAACCCTCATGGGCAATTCAGCCCAGGCCAAGGGAATGGTGGCGCGCCTGCCGCAGCTTTTGGACCCAACCCGCGCCGCCTGTTCGCATGGCTGCGACAGGGCGCTGGAATATGCCATACTCACTGCACCAGAGGCGCGCGATCCAATTTTGCTCGACAAGCTCGACGCTGTGGCCGGGCGAGTCTTGCGCTAAGCACCATCGTGCAAACGTGGCAAATTGGGGCTCGTGTCTGTTGGCAGAGCTGTTATGACGGGCACGCCAGAAGAGGAATGCGCAATGAAAACCGTGAAAGACTATATCCGCACAATCCCTGATTTCCCTCATGAGGGAATTATGTTTCGCGATGTCACCACGCTATTTGCCGACCCGACTGGCCTGCGTCTAGCGATTGATCAGCTGCTGCAGCCTTATGCAACTGTCCAGGTGGATAAAATCGTCGGCCTTGAAGCGCGCGGCTTCATTCTAGGCGGTACGATTGCCTATGAACTGGGCAAAGGGTTTGTGCCAATCCGCAAGCAAGGCAAGCTGCCCGGCAAAACCCTGTCGCAGGCCTATACGCTCGAGTATGGCGAAGCGGTCATGGAAATCCATGAAGATGCTATTGAGCCGGGCGAAAAGGTCTTGGTGGTAGATGATCTTTTGGCCACAGGCGGAACGGCGTCTGCAGGCCTCAAGCTGCTGGAGCGTCTCGGCGCCGATGTAATCGGATGCGCATTTATCATCGATCTACCCGATCTAGGCGGCAGGCGTGTGCTGGAGAGTTTGGATATGCCGGTTCACTGCCTCTGCGCCTATGAGGGCCTTTAGCCCGCCTCGGTTTTCCCACGTCGGTCAAAGCGGATCGCGGCGTAAAGCACATGGGTGCGCCAGCGCCCTGCGATTTGCAAATAACTCTGCGCCACACCTTCATATTTAAAGCCGCAGCTCTCCAACAATCCGCGCGAAGGCTGGTTTTCGGGTAAGCAGGCCGCTTCAATTCGGCTAAGATCCAGCTTTCTAAATGCATGGGAGACCAAGCCGGTGACCGCCTCGCGCATATAGCCTTGGCGTGCGAACCGCTCCCCGGTCCAATATCCCAAAGTGCCCGCCTGAGCCGGGCCTCTGCGGATATTGTCCAATGTCACCGCCCCAACAAGAGCTTGATCAGTCCTACGGATCAAAAACATAGGGCAGCCCGTGCCAGTTTTGACCGCGCGCTGCGCCCAATAGACGCGCGCGGTAAAATTTCTCCGGGTCAAATGCTCCTCCGACCAAACTGGGTCCCACGGAGCCAGGAAATCGCGGCTGTCGCTGCGCAGATCCACCCAAGACCGAAAGTCAGTGTGTTGAGGCAACCGCAAGATCAGCCGGTCGGTCTCACACAAAGGCTTGGTATTACGGGTAAACATCACTCACGCCACCAACCTAGCCTGCACCGCCGCAATATCTGGCGCATCGCTCACCGGTCCGTAAAGTGCCATAGCCGCGGGCGCACCATCGGTCATTGCCCCTGCATAGCTCCGCACGGCCTCAACACTGACCGCATCAATTTGAGCCACAACCTCGTCCAAAACCGGAATGCGATCCCAAATCGCCAGCATCCGCGCCAGACGCTCAGCCCGCGCAGATGGGCTTTCCAACCCCATCAACATGCCTGCTTTCATCTGAGCCCGCGCTCGGGCCACTTCGACTTCGCTCATGTCCTCTGCTGCGCGTTTCAGCTCATCTATGGTGATATTCGCCAAATCAGCGAGTTTATCGCCAGAGGTCCCGGCATAGAATGTCATCGTGCCCGTGTCGCAATAGGCACCCGCACTGGCAAAAATCGAATAGCATAGCCCACGCTTTTCCCGCACCTCTTGAAAGAGCCGGGACGACATGCCGCCACCAAAGGCCGTCGAGAAAATTTGCGCCGTATAGATTTCAGGATCTTTGTAATTTGGGCTTTCAAAGGATAGGGCAAAATGTGCTTGTTCAAGATCTTTTACGCGGCGAATTTCTCCGCCCTGAAATTGCGCTGGTGTCACAAGTGACTGCGCCCGCGGGATCAAATCCCCAAAAATATCTTCACACTGGCGCAGGATTTCCGCATGATCCACCGCTCCAGCTGCCGCCAGCACCATTTGATCGGGGCTGTAATTTTCCCGAACAAATTGCGACAAATCCGATTTTTGAAATTGAGCTACCCGTTCCTCAGGCCCCAAGATTGAGCGCCCGATGGCCTGACCTGGATAGGAGACCTCTTGCAGCCAATCGAAGATAATATCATCCGGCGTATCCAGAGCTTGACCAATCTCAGACAGGATCACGCCACGTTCGACTTCAATCTCAGCCGGGTCAAAAATCGAATTGAGCACAATATCTGAAATGACATCCAGCGCCAAAGGCACATCGCCCTGCAATACCCGCGCATAATAAGCCGTCATCTCGCGGCTGGTATAGGCATTGATATATCCACCCACATCCTCAATCGCCTCGGCAATTTGCACGGAAGTCCGCCGCTCGGTCCCTTTAAAGGCCATATGCTCCAGAAAATGCGCTATGCCGTTTTGTTCAATCCGCTCATGACGGCCGCCAGCGTTGATCCATATGCCAACAGAGGCCGATTTTAGCCCCGGCATATGTTCGGTGACGATGCGAAAGCCGTTTTTCAGGCGATGGGTTTGAACGGTCAAAGGGCTATACGCTCGCGCACTAGGGATTTCATACGTTGCAAATCATTGGGCATTTCAGTCACGCGCTCTTCGCGATCGAACAAATTCGCCAGCCAGCGTGGCAGCTCCGGCCGCTGACCGATGGCCGCCTCTACAGCGTCGGGGAATTTTGCAGGATGTGCCGTTGCCAGGGTGATCATCGGGGAGCGCCCCAAATGTTCCTCAGCCACTTTCACCCCTACGGCGGAATGTGGGCACAGTACTTCGCCGGTGGTGGCAAAGAAATTTTGGATCGTAGCACTGGTTTGCTCATCCGAACTGCGACCGCTGTCGAAATACGCGCGCAACGCATGCAAAGCGCCCTGGCTGATGCCAAAACCACCTTGCTTCATCTCCCCCATCAGCTGTGCCACAGCCGCACCATCTCTATCATAGGCGTCAAACAGCGCCCGTTCGAAATTTGAGGAAACTTCGATATCCATGGATGGGGTAATTGTGGGAAAAACTTGATCGGTGTCATAGCGTCCAGTGCCTATGGCCCGGTGTAAAATGTCATTACGGTTGGTGGCAATAACCAAACGGTCAATCGGCAGCCCCATACGCTTGGCGATGTAGCCTGCAAAAATATCTCCGAAATTGCCTGTGGGCACGGTGAAGGAGACCTTGCGATGCGGGGCGCCGAGACTGGTTGCGGCGCTAAAGTAATATACCACTTGCGCCAAAACGCGGGCCCAGTTGATTGAGTTGACCCCAGCCAATTTCACCCCATCGCGGAATTCAAAGTCGTTGAACATATCTTTGAGCATGGCTTGGCAGGTGTCAAATGTGCCCTCCATCGCAATGGCGTGGACATTGGCATCGACTGGCGTGGTCATTTGACGGCGCTGCACCTCTGACACCCGGCCATTGGGAAAGAGAATGAAGACATTGGCGACATCCAAACCACGAAAAGCCTCGATCGCAGCCGAGCCGGTATCACCCGAGGTCGCGCCGACGATTGTTACCCGCTCCCCGCGCCGCGTGAGCGCCTTTTGAAACAGCTGGCCAATCAGCTGCATGGCAAAATCCTTGAAGGCCAATGTTGGGCCGTGGAACAGCTCGAGCAGATGATGATTTGGGCCCAATTGCACCAATGGCGCCCGCGCCGCATGGCCAAAATTCGCATAGGCCGCGGTGATCGACTCCATCAGTTCCACATCGCTGAAACAGTCGCCGACAAAGGGTTTCATCACGCGAAAGGCAATCTCCTCGTAGGATTGACCCACCAGCGCCGCAATATCGGCGCTGCTCATCTGCGGAATGGTTTGCGGCACATACAGCCCACCGTCCCGCGCCAGTCCACTCAACATGGTCTCTTCAAATGATAGAACAGGCGCATTCCCGCGGGTTGAGATATATTTCATTGCCTTGGCCCTAAGTTTGAATGTCACGGGATCGGTAAAGGAAATATCCCGACATTCCAAGCCAGATAAATGCCAAAGAAAACCAAGTCAGCGCATAATTAAGATGATCATTCGGGATATTGGCGCTCATTTTGGGCAATGGCTGGGCCGCATCTTCGGCAAAGCTGCTGTTGCGCAGCACCAACAAGATTGGCTCAGTCTGCAGATGAGCGGAGAGTGCGGCCACATCTCGGGCAAACCATATATTCGCGGCAAGATCATTGTCAGGGGTGAAACTGTCAATTTCTTGCGGCCATTGCAGATTACCCACCACCTGGCCCGAACCCTTGGGCATGGCAGGCATATCTGCGCGCACGGAGGTAAACCCGCGATCGATCATAATCTTGCGGCCATCATTCAGCTCAAAGGCGCTGATCAAGCGATAGCCTGCACCATAGATCTTTTGGGACACGAGGACGCGGACCGTGCGATCCCCGACATAACGCCCGGTGCCGCGCACGGGCAGAAGGTCATCCGTGGCGGGCGCGACCTGGGCGGGAATATCAACGGCAGGTGACAAAATCTTGCGCTCGATCTGCGCCAGAATTTCGGTTTTCCAGGCCAAGCGCTGCACTTGCCAGACGCCCAGCCCGAGTAAGATGGCCGTGCCCCCTATGCCCAAAATTATCATGCCCCAATACCGCATTTCATCCCCTTCAAAGTGCAAAAAGGGCAGCTGTACGCCGCCCTTCTTAAAAACTGACCGTCGCGCCGTAGCGCCGGCAAGGCCGGTTTAGCCCGCCCAGAGGTAAACGGCTGCGAACAAGAAGAGCCAAACCACATCCACGAAGTGCCAATACCAAGCCGCGGCCTCAAACCCCACATGGCTTTTCGGAGTAAAGTGACCCTTGGTGACGCGGATCAAACAGACCAGCAGAAAGATCGTACCGATCAGAACGTGCATGCCATGAAATCCGGTCGCCATAAAGAAGTTGGCAAATGTGATTTCGCCGGAGAAGGTCCAGCCATCAACGACCAGCAATTCGTGGTACTCATAGACCTGGAATGCTGTGAAGATCGCGCCAAAAGCAATCGCCAAGATCAACCCCATGCTCAAATCTTTGCGGTTGTTGTCATGCACCAGGGCGTGGTGTGCCCATGTCGCTGCACAGCCGGAGATCAAAAGCAGGAGCGTGTTGATCAGCGGCAGTTCGAAAGCGTTGATTTGGTGGAACTCTGGCTTCACATATTGCGTGCCGACATATTCATACATCGGGTAAAGCTGATGTTTGAAAAAGCTCCAGAACCACGCTGAGAAGAACATGATTTCAGACATGATAAACAAGATGAACCCGTAACGCAGGCCGATTTGTACGACTGGTGTATGATCGCCCACATGGCTTTCAACCACAACTTCGCTCCACCATGCGTACATGATATAGAGCACGCCAACTAAGCCGGCCAAGAAGATGTAGGGTCCACTGCCATGCATCCAGAGGATTGCCCCTGTCAGCATCACTAAAGCCGACAAGGAGCCCAAAAACGGGTTCACTGAAGGGGGTAGGATGTGATAATCGTGGTTCTTTTCATGTGCCATAGTTGGGCCTCGTCGAACTTAGTTTCGTTTTATGGGTGTATCAATCTGCAACGCGGTCTGCGCCTCGGGCAAATCAATTTCGTGGAACGTATACGATAAAGTGATCGTATGGATATACTTACCTTCTCTGTCACCTACAATTTCAGGGTCCACATAGAAAGTTACGGGCATCTGGACCCGCTCACCAGGCATCAAAAGCTGCTGCTCGAAGCAAAAACAATCAATTTTGGTGAAAAAGCCGCCCGCTTGGTAAGGGGTGACGTTGTAGCTTGCCGATCCGGCAATGGGACGATCGGTGGGATTATAGGCCTCGTAAAAGGCCAAACCTGTCTCGCCAATTTTCAATTCCATGGTGCGCGCAACCGGTTTAAAACGCCATTTCATATCTTTTTCGACAGAGGCGTCGAAACGGATGTTTATGGTTTCATCCAAGATGGTCTCGCTGCCCAAATCGGCCGTGCCAGTCACGCCGCCAAAGCCTGTCACGCGGCAAAACCAGTCATAGAATGGAACGCTGGCCCAGGCCAGGCTTCCCATCACAACAACAACCGCCACGGTTTGGCTCAGGGTTTTAAGTTTCGGCGTCACTCGCTGGCCTCCTCAGTCACCGATGCACGCGGCGCGTGATCATAACCCTCGACCGGGCCAGTATTGGTAATCTTCACCAAGCTGAGGACGGCCACCAAGCCGATAAACAGCACCAAACACACAGCAACCCCAAGGTTTTGGCTGCGCCGACGTCTATGCATATCTGTTTCAACACGAAAACTCATGACCAGCCTCCTAAACCATAGGGCGCGAGCAGCGCCTCTGCCAAAATCGCAAGGAAATGCACAAAGAGATAGATCAGCGAGAATTTAAAAAAGGCGCGCTCAACTTTGAAATTATCCACCTCCGACGCCTGTTCATCACGCTGCCAAATGCGCAACGCGTCCCGAAGGACGATCGTGTTGCAGATCAACGCCACGGTCAGATACATCACCCCACCAATCGAGGTGAAGGCCAGTCCAATCGCGAGGGCCGCTTGCAGCACCGCATAGGCAAGAATATGACGGCGGGTCGCCGGACGCCCATGGGTCACTGTCAGCATCGGCACATCGGCGTCATCGTAATCTGAACGCATAAAAAGAGCGAGCGCCCAGAAATGCGGCGGGGTCCACATGAAGATCAATGCAAACATCAAAACCGCCTCTATCGAGACAGAGCCCGTGGCTGCAACCCAACCGATCAGCGGCGGGAAGGCCCCGGCTGCGCCGCCAATCACGATGTTTTGTGGCGTCACGCGCTTGAGCCAAATGGTGTAAATCACCGCGTAAAAGAAGATGGTAAAGGCCAGCCATGCGGCTGCGTGCCAATTGGCTGCAAGTCCCAGCATGAGAACAGAGAGACCAGACAATGCCACTCCCAAACCCAATGCCGCATCGGGCGAGGTACGCCCAGAGGGAATGGGGCGGGACTTTGTACGGCGCATTATACCGTCGATATCGGCATCCCACCACATATTCAAAGAGCCGGATGCTCCCC
>JAKMFM010000176.1 GCA_022425445.1 Planktomarina sp. | reverse complement strand
CCATTGGTCGGTGCGGTCACGACCTGCCCACCGGCGGCATTCTCTTCATTGACCGCCATGGCGTAAACGCTCATCCAATCATTGATCGTATGTGGGGCGGGCATATTCAGTCCCCGTTCGGCCATCAGAGCCTCGTGAATGGGTTTGGCTCTGCGTTTCACATTCAGACCGCCGGGCAATATGCCGCCCCGCTCCAGCCCACGATTGATGCAATCGTTCATCACGTCCCAGATTTTGGTCAAGCCGCGGTCGAGCTCTGCGGCGCCGCGGCGGCTCAATTCATTTTCACGTTTTATCTGTGCGATGGATTTCCCCTGGGCGGCGCATTGGGCCAGCAATTCATTGGCCGTATTGAACTCATGCGGGTAGGGGGCCATGTCGCCGATGGACACGCCGCTGGCCAATTCTTCGGCTGTCACCACAAAGCCGCCACCGATCGAATAATAAGTCTGCTGCAAGATCACATCGTCCTGTGCATCCGTCGCCATGAGGACCATGCCATTGGCATGACCCTCAAGAGAGGGGCCGAAGTCAAATATGATGTCACTGGCTGGATCGAGTTTAAGTGTTCCGAGCCCGTCCGGGTCGACCGTTTTGTTGCGTGTCATGGTTTCTAGCGCGGCTTCAGCCTTGGTGGCGTCATAGGTTTCGGGGGAAAACCCGGCCAATCCAAGAAGTGTCGCACGATCTGTCGCATGCCCCACACCGGTGAAGGCTAAAGAGCCATGCAGGCGCGCTTTGAGGCCTGCGGCCTCAAATGGGCTGGCGCGCAGCAGATCCAAAAACATGCCCGCCGCAACCATTGGTCCCATCGTATGCGATGAGCTTGGCCCAATGCCGACTTTAAACATATCAAAAACAGATAGAAACATTAAAGACCTCTTAGCAGTGTATGGCTTGGGTTGATCATGGTTTGACAGGCCGTGTCGGTGGAAATGCGACGCTTTCACCTAGGTCTACGTCCGCGCCTCTCACACAGCAAGGGAATATGCGGCGCAGTGCCCATGCGGAGCCCGGCCGGTGCCGGGCTTGAAAGATGAAATCGGGCCTCGCGCATTGGCGGGACTTCTGTCTATATAGGGGCGCAAATCATCAGGAGTCACGTTACATGTTTGCCGATTTATCCCCTGCCGATCAGGCAAAATACGTTGCTGCCAAACGGGCCGTCGAATTGGTTGAAGATGGTATGAAGCTCGGGCTTGGAACCGGCTCAACGGCGGCTTGGATGGTGCGGTGTTTGGCGGAGCGGGTGAAGACGGAAGGGCTGCGCATTCAAGGCGTACCCACTTCGACCCGCACAGCAGATCTGGCCCGTGAGTTGGGGTTGGAAGTGGTGACCCTGGATCAAGCTGGGCATTTGGACATCACCATTGATGGTACGGATGAATTCGATTCCGCTTTGTCTCTCATCAAAGGCGGGGGTGGGGCGCTTTTGCAGGAGAAAATTGTCGCCTCTGCATCGGATCAGATGATTGTGATTGCTGATTTTGATAAGCATGTCCCTCAGCTTGGTAAATTCCCTTTGCCTGTGGAGGTTTTGGGATTTGGTTTGGCCTCGTCGCGCGACCATATTGCCCGGCTGTTGGCCGATCACGGTTTGGCTGGGCGCGACATCACCATGCGCATGCAGGGCGACGCCCCCTTTGTGACTGACGAAGGCAATTTCATTCTCGATTTGCATTTGGAACACATCCCGGATGCGCCCGCCCTGGCCATTGCGCTCAATCAAGTGCCGGGCGTGGTTGAAAATGGCCTGTTTATAAATATTTGTGATCGTGTGATTTTGGGCGCCAGCGATGGGTGCATCGAGGAGCACCTTCGGCCGTAACACGCCAAGCGGTTGGGCTTCTGACTTCAATAGGGGACGAATATGTCTTTTGACTATGATCTTTTTGTAATTGGCGGTGGTTCGGGTGGTGTGCGCGCGGCGCGTGTTGCAGCTTCGGACACCGGGGCCAAAGTCGGATTGGCTGAAGAAAGCCGCTATGGCGGCACCTGCGTCATCCGGGGCTGCGTTCCGAAAAAGTTGATGGTATTTGCTTCAACCTATGCGCCTGCCATTGCGCAGGCCGCCGCCTATGGCTGGGACGTGCGGATGGGCGGTTTCAACTGGTCGGGATTTCGGAGCAATCTGGAGGGTGAGCTTGATCGGTTGGAAGGCATTTATCTCCGCCTGTTGCACAACTCCGGAGTTGAGACCTTCGATATGCGCGCGACAGTCGACGGTCCGCATGCCGTGCGTTTGGCCGATGGCCGGGTCGTCACGGCTAAGGTGATTTTGCTGGCTACGGGCGGCTGGCCCTCGGTGCCAGATGTTCCCGGAGCCGAATATTCCATCACCTCTAACGAGGTTTTTCATCTGGAGACTTTGCCCAAGCGGATTTTGATCGTGGGAGGCGGTTATATTGCATGTGAATTTGCCGGTATTCTCAATGGGCTTGGGGTGCAAACCCATCTTTGGTATCGGGGCGAGGCGGTGTTGCGCGGCTTTGATAAAGAGGCTCGCGACGTGATTGTGCAGGGCATGCAAGAGCGTGGTGTCCAAATGCAGATGCACACCAATGTGGCCCGCATCGACCAGCAAGGCGCCGGCTACAGCGTGACAGATGCCCAAGGCGCGCGCCATGACTTTGATGTTGTGATGTATGCCACAGGCCGCAAGCCTAAAAGCACCGGCTTGGGGCTAGAGGCGCTGGGCATTGGTCTGGATGACGCGGGCGCGGTTCAGGTCGATGAGTTTTCTCAGACATCAGTACCGTCGATCTATGCGGTCGGGGATGTGACCAACCGTGTCAATTTAACGCCCGTGGCGATCCGCGAAGGCATGGCTTTTGTTGAGACCGCCCTGAAAGGTAATCCGACCCCTGTGGATCACGCATTGATCCCAACGGCCGTATTCACGCAACCGGAATTTGGGACAATTGGCCTCAGCGAAGAGCAAGCCCGTGCACAAGAGCCGATCGAAGTCTATGCAACTGCCTTTCGCCCAATGAATATTTCCTTTATTGATGCGCCGAACAAAGTGCTAATGAAATTGGTTGTGAGCCAAAAGACCCGCAAGATTTTGGGCTGTCACATCGTCGCAGATGGTGCCGGTGAAATGATCCAAATGGCAGGGATAGCGGTGAAAATGGGCGCAACAAAAGAAGATTTTGACCGTGTGTGTGCCGTGCATCCTACGGTTTCAGAGGAACTTGTTACAATGAAAACTCCTGTGCGGAGTGCTTGAAATATTCAAAGCAGAGCACAGATAGAAAGAGACGCAGAATGACTGTGAAGGGAAACAGCTGAATGTCGGAGAATAACGGTGGACCTTGGGGCGGCGGCGGAAGCGGCGGCAATCGAGGCAACAAAGGCAATGGCGGGGGGAATGATCGGGGTCCAGACGGACCGCAAATCCCAGAAATTGACGAGTTGATGCGCAAAGGCCAAGAGCAATTGCGCGTGTTGATGGGCGGTAAAGGCAGCGGTGGCATCGGTGGTGGCAGCGGAGCTGGCGGTGGAGACGCGGGCATTCCGCGCAGCACTTTTGTGCTGGCTGGGCTTGCAGCTGTTGGCATGTGGCTGTTCGCGTCCTTTTACACGGTCAAGCCAGAGGAGCAATCTGTTGAGCTCTTCCTCGGCGAATTCAATGAAATTGGCACCAATGGTCTCAATTTTGCGCCTTGGCCTTTTGTGACCTATGAGAAGTTCAATGTCACCACCAACAGAACCGAATCCCTTGGGCTCAATGACAGCCGTGACAGTGGATTGGGTTTGATGCTGACCACGGATGAAAACATCGTGGACATCGACTTTCAGGTGGTTTGGAACATCAAAAACTCGGCGGATTTTTTGTTTAGTCTGAAAGAACCTGAGCAATCTATCCGAGCCATCTCAGAAGCAGCTATGCGCGAAGTGATTGCGCAATCTGAATTGTCGCCAATTTTGAACCGAGATCGTGCAGCGATTGAGGCGAATGTTCGGCAATTGATCCAAAAAACTTTGGATGAGCGCGAAACTGGCATTTCTGTGGTGCGGGTCAACTTTAATAAGGTGGATCCGCCCAGCCGTCAGGTGATCGTGACCTCCGCTGATGGGGCGCAAAAGCGTGTGTCGGTGATTGACGCTTTCCGTGATGTGCAAGCTGCAGAGCAAGAGCGCGATCAGCGCGAGCGTCAAGCGGATGCTTATGCCAACCAGCGTCTGGCCGAAGCACGGGGTGCTGCGGCGCAGTTGCTAGAGGCCGCCGAAGGCTACCGTGCCTCTGTCGTCAACGCCGCTTTGGGGGAAGCCAGCCAATTTTCAGCTGTGTTGACCGAATATAAAGAAGCGCCGGAGGTGACCCGCCGTCGCCTATATATTGAGACTTTGGAAAAAGTTTTGAGCGATGTGGATAAGATCATCATGGACAATGGCGAAGGTGGTCAGGGTGTTGTGCCGTACTTGCCGTTGAATGAATTGCGCAAATCTTCACAAGGAGGGTCAAACTAATGTCCATGAGATCTCGTATTACAGTGATCATAGCCGCCGTGATTGCGGTTGCTGGGTTGATGTCTTTGTTCATCGTCGATGAGCGCGAAAAAGTGCTGGTGCTGCGGTTTGGTCAAATCAAACAGGTCAAGACCGACCCTGGCTTGGGCATTAAGATTCCTTGGCTGGATCAAGTTGTCCGCTTTGATGACCGGATTTTGTCTTTGGAAACCCCGGTGATCGAGGTGACGCCGGCGGATGATCGTCGTCTCGAGGTGGATGCCTTTGTCATGTACCGCATCGCAGATATCGTGAAATTCCGTCAGGCCTTGGGCGCGGGCGGTGAGCGCGAAGCCAGTATTCAGCTCAATGACATTCTCGACGGTCAGATCCGGGCGGTTCTTGGTGCCGATGGGGTGACGTCAAATGCCATTCTGTCGCCAGAACGGTCTCGCTTGATGGAGCTGATCCGCGCTGAGGCTCAGGTTCGTGCCAAGGATTTGGGATTGGATGTGGTGGATGTGCGTCTGCGTCAAACAAACTTGCCGGAGCAAAACTTTGATGCCACTTTGCAGCGTATGATCGCGGAGCGGGAACGCGAAGCGACCGACGAGCGCGCCCGAGGCCGCGAGGCGGCGCAGCGGGTCACAGCTGTGGCAGATCGAACCTATGAGGAAACGCTCTCTGCTGCCAAGCGGGATGCTTTGATCATCGAAGGGGAAGCCGATGCGGAACGGACCCGTATTTTGGCCGATGCCTTCGGCGCGGATCCTGAATTTTTCGACTTCTATCGGTCGCTTGCCGCTTATGAGGCTTCCATACTTGGCGGAAATTCAACCTTGGTGATCCCACCAAATCATGAATTTCTGTCATATATGAAATCCGCAACGCCGCGTGTTGCTAAGTGATTGATAAAATCTTATTCGGCCTTGCGGCCGTTATGATTGCAGAGGGGCTGGTTTATTTACTGGCCCCTCACGCGCTTGAGACCCTGCTCAAAGCTCTGAAGAACTTGTCAATTTCTGCGCGCCGGCAAATGGGGGCTTTGCTTTGCCTCCTTGGGTGCATTTTCCTAGTGTTGAGCCTTTAGACCCCGCGCGGATGCTGTGAGTGTTTTTCCGCCGAAATTGGACTTCACGAGATGGTGACTGGGTCTGATGGGTGATTGCGTTGAAAACTGGCCGGACTACATTAAGTTAATCAACATAACAGGCAGCCGATCTGCGTGATGCAGATGGGCATAGATGGAGATAAAGATGAATTCGATTGCCTTATCTAAGCGCAAGGATTTTGCAGCTTACCGTGCCACTTGGGTTTTTGCGGCGGCGGTTTGTCTGCTGATCTTACAAGCTTTACAGGCCGCAGCGCAAATGATGCCAAATACATTTGCCGATCTTGCTGAGGAGATCAGCCCCTCAGTGGTGAATATTACCACCACAACTGTGATAGCCGGTCGTGCCAATCAAATGCCGCGTGGCATTGTTCCTAAGGGCTCACCTTTTGAGGAGTTCTTTCGGGAATTTGAAGATCGTCGTCGCGGCAACGGTGGGGCCAGCCGCTCCTCAGCCTTAGGGTCAGGTTTTGTGATCTCTGCCGATGGGTTCATTGTCACCAACAATCACGTAATTGAAGGGGCCGATGAGATTGAGGTCGAGTTTTTCTCCGGTGAGAGATTGGCCGCTAAGGTCATCGGTACGGATAAAAATACCGACATCGCTGTGTTGAAGGTCGACTCGGCCGCACCACTGCCTTTCGTCAGCTTTGGCGACAGTGACACGGCGCGCGTGGGCGATTGGGTCGTGGCAATGGGCAATCCTTTGGGACAGGGGTTCTCGGTCTCAGCTGGCATTGTTTCTGCTCGAAATAGGGCCTTATCTGGGATTTATGATGACTATATCCAAACCGATGCCGCGATTAACCGGGGCAATTCCGGTGGGCCATTGTTCAATCTGGATGGGAAAGTTGTTGGTGTGAACACAGCGATCTTGTCGCCCAACGGCGGCTCTATCGGCATCGGCTTTTCCATGGCGTCCAATGTGGTCAGCCGGGTCGTGGATCAATTGACCGAATACGGCGAAATCCGCCGGGGCTGGCTGGGCGTCCGAATTCAAGATGTCGATGAAGACATTGCTGAAAGTATTGATGGTTTGGACCGGGCCGCTGGGGCCGTTGTGACCGGCGTGCCGGAGGGACCCGCGAAAGATGCCGGAATATTGCAAGGCGATGTGATCGTGATTTTCGATGGCCGGCAAGTTGAGGACGTGCGTGATTTGGTGCAAACCGTTGGCAACACAGAGGTGGGCAAAGCGGTTGATGTGGTCGTCGTGCGCGATGGCGAACAGGTGACACTGAGCGTCACCCTTGGGCTGCGTGACGACGAACAATTGGCCCGTGCGGATGAACCGCCGGTCAATGAAGATGCGCCAAAAGACTATGAAGGTCTTGGAATCACCCTATCGAATTTGACTGAGGAAATTCGTGAGGGCTTGGACCTTGCGGTTGGCTTGGAAGGCGTGGTCGTTGTGGACGTTGTGGAAACCTCTGAAGCCTTTGAGAAAGGTTTACAATCAGGGGATGTGATCGTAGAGGCCGGCCAAGAGAAGATCACCTCGCTTGCCGAGTTTGACGCGCAAGTTAGTGTGACCATTGAGAGCGGCCGAAAAACGATGCTTTTGCTCGTGCGCCGCGGCGATGATCCCCGCTTTTTGGCCCTTTCCGTGCAACAATAATGGTAACAGACATCTTGTTAACGGGGCGGCTCTTGGGTCGCCCCGTTTGGGTGCGGGGCGGTTACGGCTGCTCGGTGGCGCGACTGGCTTCTGGCAGCAACAGATCATCCAGCATGAAAGAAATATCCTCCACATGCTCAGCAATCACATGGCATACAGCGCCTTCCCGTTGAATGCGCCCGGTGGCTCGTAACATACGTCCCGCGATCACAGCGCGCCGGTAACGCTCATAGAGTTTGCGCCAGACGATCACATTGCACACCCCAGTTTCATCCTCCAGCGTAATGAAAATCACCCCATTGGCCGTGCCGGGTCTTTGACGCACCAGCACCAGACCCGCCACCGTAACCCGTGCCCCATTTGGTGGCAGCTCCAGCATTGCGTGGGGCAAGGCGTCGGGGGGCTTGGGCCAAGTGTTTGGAGAGTCGAACAACATAGAACAAAAATAGAACATATGGACAATAGCGCAAGTGTCATTATTCCGCGCGCATAGGGGCTAGAAATTTTTGAATTACATGTTACCTCAGGAGAGGAACAGTCTAGCGAGATACAAAAACATGGCTAAAATTACTTATATTGAACACGGTGGCGCGGAACATGTGGTGGAGGTGGCCAATGGGCTGACCGTCATGGAGGGCGCACGGGACAACAACATTCCTGGCATTGAAGCCGATTGTGGTGGTGCCTGCGCCTGCTCAACCTGTCATGTTTATGTAGACAGCGCCTGGGTCGCTAAACTGCCTGAAATGGATGGTATGGAAGAAGATATGCTGGATTTTGCGTTTGAACCCAAACCAGGCCAGTCTCGTTTGACTTGCCAATTGCGCGTCTCTGACGCTTTGGATGGGTTGGTTGTGCGGATGCCAGAGCGCCAGATCTAAACCTTTGTTGATCCTGAAGTGGCCGCAATTTTCTGAGCTGCGGCCACAGCTGTCTTTAAAGCGCGCGCCAACCGATATCGCGGCGGTAAAACCCTTGGGGCCAATCGATTTGATCGACCATATCATAGGCGACCCTGCGGGCTTCACTTAGGCTTGCAGCGCGCGCTGTCACATTCAAAACCCGCCCGCCTTGAGCGGTGATACTCGCGCCGATTTTGGCAGTTCCCGCATGAAAGCAGGTGGCCGAAGAGGTGTCAGGCAAGGCTTCCAAGCCGGAAATCACCGTGCCCTCACTATAAGCACCGGGGTAGCCCTGAGCGGCCAAGACAACTGTCAAAGCATGGTCTGCGGCCCAATTGACTTGCACCTCTGACAGCCGCTCTTCCGCGCAGGCCAGCAGCAAATCCAGCGCCTGCGCTCCTAGTCGCATCATCAGCACCTGGCATTCTGGATCCCCAAAGCGGGCATTGTATTCCACCAAGCGAGCCTTGCCGTCTTTAATCATCAAACCGGCATAGAGTACCCCTTGATAAGGCGTGCCGCGCCGGGCCATTTCCGCCACGGTGGGCTTGATGATGTCTCGCATGGCATGCTCGGCAACATCATCTGTCAAAACAGGCGCGGGACTATAGGCGCCCATGCCGCCGGTGTTGGGGCCGGTATCGCCATTGCCCACGCGCTTGTGATCTTGTGCAGTGCCGATGGCCAAAACATCGTGCCCATCACAGAGGATGAAATAGGAAGCCTCTTCCCCCTCCATAAATTCTTCAATTACCACTTCCGCTCCGGCGCTGCCAAATTCGCCGCTGAACATATCATCCAAAGCCTCAAGAGCGTCCTGTGTACTCATAGCGACGATGACGCCCTTGCCTGCCGCAAGCCCATCAGCTTTGACCACAATCGGTGCTCCCATTTTGCGCACATAGTCTGATGCGCTTTGCAGGTCGGTAAAATGGGCATATCCGGCAGTCGGCGCACCTGCGGCATCGCAGATGGATTTTGTAAAGAATTTTGAGGCTTCCAGCTGCGCTGCCGCCTGACTGGGGCCGAAGCAGAGCACATCGGCAGCCCGTAAGACATCCGCAACGCCGGCAGCCAAAGGAGCCTCTGGACCAATAATAACAAAGTCAATTGCTTGGCTGCGGACAAATGCGAGCACTGCGGCGCCGTCCAATATATCCAGAGTCACACAGTCGGCAATTTTGGCGATGCCGGCATTGCCCGGCGCAACCATCAGCCTGTCACATTTCGGGTTTTGCGCAACCGCCCAGGCCAATGAATGCTCACGACCTCCACCGCCCAAAATTAAGATATTCATGTCACGCGCTCCCCTTGGCCTTTGCGTGCACGCGTTCTAAGCTGCATCAACTCTGGTCACAAGGTGCACTATGTCTGATCTTATTGATGATCCCCGTCTTGGCGAGAATGCCCCAGAATTTACGGTTTCTGAAATCTCCGGCGCTGTGAAACGCACTCTTGAATCTGAATTTGGCCGCATCCGTGTGAAGGGCGAAGTGGGACGGGTGGTTCAGGCCCGCTCGGGGCACATGTATTTTGATATAAAAGATGAACGTAACGCCTTGGCCTGCACAACTTGGAAAGGGCAGGTGTCAAAACTCTCAGTACTACCCGAAGAGGGTATGGAGGTGGTTGTAAGTGGCAAAATGACCTCTTTTGGTGGGCAGTCCAAATATAACCTGAATGTTGATGATGTGGCGGTTGCCGGGGTAGGGGCCTTGATGGCCATGTTGGAAAAGCGAAAGACCGCTTTGGCCGCCGAAGGTTTGTTTGATCCGGCTCGCAAACAGGTTTTACCCTTTTTACCTGACGTGATTGGCGTTGTGACCTCTCCCACGGGCGCGGTGATTCGTGATATTTTGCACCGATTACGCGACCGCTTCCCTCGGAAAGTCTTGGTCTGGCCGGTTGCGGTGCAAGGAGCCAATTGCGCCGCTGAAGTGGCGCGCGCGATCGATGGGTTTAATGCGATGAGCCCGGGCGGGGCTTTGCCGCGGCCAGATTTGCTGATTGTGGCGCGTGGCGGGGGATCTATTGAGGATCTTTGGGGGTTTAACGAAGAAATTGTGGCACGAGCGGCCGCGGCCTCACAGATTCCCTTAATTTCCGCTGTGGGTCATGAAACCGATACGACTTTGATTGATTTCGTCTCTGACAGGCGCGCGCCCACCCCCAGCGCCGCTGCTGAATTGGCGGTGCCCGTACGCTTGGACCTTTTGGCCGAAACCCGTGCAAAGGGCGCCCGGGCGGCGCAGGGATTGGCAAATATCATGGCCCGGCGCAGGCAAAGATTGGCCGATTTGGCCCGCGCCCTGCCGCGCCCTGACAGCCTGACCCATTCGGCTCAGCAGCGTTTGGACCATTGGGAGGGGCGTTTGCCGCTGGCGTTGCGCAGTTTGGTGCAAAAACAACAGCTGCGCCTAATCGCCTCTGCGGGGCAGATTAAACCCAGCGCGCTGGGGCGGATCTTGGCGCAAGAGACGCGGCAACTGCAGGCCTTGGGTCAACGCCTACCGGCAGGTTTGGAGCGGGCGGCGCTTTCGGCCCGGCAGGTGCTCGCGGCCAGCGCGTCGCGCCTCCGCCCAACGCCCTTGGCTGAGCGTGTTGGACGGTTGCGCAAAGATCTCGATGATCTTGATTCGCGATTGCAGCAAACGTTTGAACGGCAACTGCAAAGACGCCGCGAGCAGCTTGTGGCCTGCGACCGTCTGCGCGAAACATTGGGGTATCGCGAAACTTTGCGCCGGGGGTATGCGGTGGTCCGTTCTGGGCAGGCTTTGATCACCACTGTGGCGGGGGTTGAGGCTGCGAAATCTCTGGAAATCGAATTTGCCGATGGGCGTATTGCGGTGGCGCAAACTGCCGCTGCGCGTCCCGCCGCTCGCGCCAAGCCGAAACCACCCGAGCAGGGACAATTGTTCTGATGGTGGTCCGTTGGTGTCTATTGAGGCATTAGAAAACGCATCTGTTGCAAGTGGTGTCGTATTTCGACCTATGTCAGGGCCGCGTTGCGGGTTAAATCAGCCACAATGAATTGAGGAACAGATCATGTCTATCGAATCGTCAAAAGGTGTTTGGAAATCAGGACCGGGCAGAGGCCGGGTGCGACCCAAAGGGCGTCAGCTCGACGATTTGGCATGGTCCCAAGTGCAAGAGTTGCTAGGGCAAAGACCGCGCCGACGGGATCTGCTGATCGAATTTTTACACCTAATTCAAGATGCTTATGGCTATCTTTCGGCTGCGCATTTGCGCGCTTTGGCCGAAGAGATGCGCCTGAGCCAGGCTGAGATCTATGAGGTCGCGACGTTCTACGCGCATTTTGATGTGGTCAAAGAGGGAGAAACGCCACCGCCGGCTTTGACCGTACGGGTCTGCGATAGTTTATCGTGCGAATTGGCTGGGGCCGCTCAATTGCAAGAGGCTTTGCAGAAGGGGCTGGATCCTAAAGCGGTGCGGGTCGTGCGTGCTCCCTGTATGGGGCGCTGTGACACCGCCCCAGTGCTTGAGTTGGGCCATCATCACATCGATCACGCAACGCCAGAAAAGGTGTTGGCGGCAATTTCTGCCGATCATACCCATGCCGACATTCCCGACTATGAAGATCTGGCATCCTATCGCGCTGCTGGCGGCTATGCGCGGCTTGAAGAGCTGCGTGCGGGCGGCGATTGGGAAGAAGTTCAGGCGCAGATAAAGCAAAGTGGTTTGCGCGGTCTCGGTGGTGCGGGTTTTCCATCCGGCACAAAATGGGGCTTTGTGCGCGGCAATGCGGGGCCGCGCTATTTGGCGGTGAATGGAGATGAGGGCGAGCCGGGAACTTTTAAGGATCGCCATTATCTCGAACGCACCCCGCATCTGTTTCTCGAAGGTATGCTGATTGCTGCTTGGGCCGTCGAGGCCGAAACTTGCTTTATCTACATGCGTGACGAATATCCGGCGGTTTTGCATATTCTGGCGCAAGAGATTGCTGCTCTGGAAGCGGCTGGCCTCGTCCCTGCGGGCTATATTGATCTGCGGCGTGGGGCCGGAGCCTATATCTGCGGCGAAGAAAGCGCGATGATCGAAAGCATTGAGGGCAAGCGCGGCTTGCCGCGCCATCGCCCGCCCTTTGTTGCGGCGGTGGGGATTCATAATCGCCCCACTTTGGTGCATAATATCGAGACCCTTCTTTGGGTTGCGCGGGTGGTGCGTGAGGGGCCTGAATGTCTAAACGCCGTTGAGCATAATGGTCGGACAGGCCTGCGCAGCTATTCGGTGTCAGGTCGGGTAAAGAACCCCGGCGTGCATCTGTTGCCTGCGGGATCCACGATTACGGATATCATTGCCGCCTGTGGCGGGATGCTGGAGGGCCATGTCTTTTCAGCATATCAACCGGGTGGCCCATCTTCCGGTCTTTTACCTGCATCGATCAATGACGTGCCGTTGGATTTTGACACATTGCAGCCGCTCGGAACGTTTATTGGCTCGGCGGCAGTGGTGGTTCTGTCGGATCAGGACAGTCCACGCGCCGCGGCCTTGAATATGTTGCGTTTCTTTGAGGACGAAAGCTGTGGGCAATGCACCCCTTGTCGGGTTGGCTGTGAAAAGGCGGTTAAATTGATGCAGGCGGAGACCTGGGATCAGCCGCTGCTGGAGGATTTGACGACAGCGATGGTTGAGGCTTCGATCTGCGGGCTTGGTCAAGCGGCACCCAATCCGATCAAATCGATCCTTAAGTATTTCCCGAAGGAAATTTAGCGCGCCGCTGCCATTGGCATTGCCGGGGCCTAGGACTACATTCGCGGCACCGTTTGCGGCGACGATGAAGCCCGTGGCGAATAATGGAGCGCGTTGATGTCCTTTTTTGGTAAGTTGAAATCCAAACTTTTTAAATCCTCTGCCAAGCTGGAAGAGGGTCTGGATGCGATTGTCCAAGACGACGTTGCGCCCGAGGAGGCGCCTGCCCGTTCCGTTCCCGTGGAAGCGGCGGTGCAAGAGGCGCAGCCCGAGGTCCTGCGCGCGCATGATCGTGAAGAAGACAGCCCGCTTGCGCAAAAGCGCGCGCAGGCGGCGCCATCAGAAGAAGAAGCAGAGCCGAGCGCCAGCGTGCCAACAATCGCAGTGGAGCCCTTAGAAGTGGACACCCGGCCGCATGATCCCTTGCCGCAGAAAACTGGGGTTTTTGGCCGTGCGCCGCGCCGTGTGCTGGATGATGACATGCTGGAGCAGCTCGAAGAGCTGTTGATCTCCTCGGATATGGGCGTGGATACGGCCGTGCGCATCACGGCCAATTTGGCCGAGGGGCGTTTTGGTAAGAAACTCTCCACAGCGGAAATCAAATCGGCCTTGGCTGAAGAAATCGCCCGCGTGATGGAGCCCGTGGCCCGGCCCTTGCCGATTTATAATAAGAAACCACAGGTGATTTTGGTGGTGGGTGTAAATGGCTCTGGCAAAACCACCACCATCGGTAAGCTTGCAAGCCAGTTTCAAAGGGCTGGAAAATCTGTTGTCATCGCAGCTGGCGACACATTTCGCGCAGCGGCGGTGGGACAATTGCAAGTTTGGGGGGAGCGGGCCGGGGTGCCGGTGATGACTGCACCCGAAGGCTCAGATCCCGCTAGCCTGGCCTTTGAAGCCATGACCCAGGCGGAACGAGATGGCGCTGATCTGTTGATGATTGATACGGCTGGACGCTTGCAAAACCGGGCCGATTTGATGGAGGAATTGTCAAAAATCATTCGTGTGATCCGCAAGAAAGATCCAGATGCACCGCACAATACGGTCTTGGTCCTCGATGCGACAACCGGGCAAAATGCGGTCAACCAAGTCGAAGTGTTTCAGAGAATGGCGGCTGTCACCGGCCTGGTGATGACCAAATTGGACGGTACCGCCAAGGGCGGGGTGCTGGTCTCTCTCGCTGATAAATTCGCGCTGCCGATTCATGCGATTGGTGTTGGCGAGCAGATAGATGATCTTGACGCTTTTGATCCGCAGGAATTCGCTGAGGCCTTGACCGGGGTTTCTGCGTGACCGACTGGGTCCTCGCGATCGAAGGCAGTCAAACGGGCCGTTTGGTCGCGATGTTGTTGGCGCTGTCGGCCGCTGTTTTGCACGCGGTCTTTGCTGCGATGCAAAAGGGCCGGATCAACCCGTGGGTCATGCGCGGGGCAATGGACGCCAGTTACGGGTTGATGGCATTGCCATTCGCTCTGTTCGTGGTGCCCTGGCCAGAGCCGCATTTATGGCTGATTTTGGCGGGGGCCTGGGCGATCCACACTGTTTATAAAGTCCTGCAGGCAATGGCCTTCACCCGTGGCGCCTATACGGTTGTTTATCCTGTGGTTCGTGGATCGGGACCGTTTTTTACGGTCAT
>JAKMFM010000163.1 GCA_022425445.1 Planktomarina sp. | reverse complement strand
GATGGCACGTCAAAATTAGCAGAAAATTTAGCTCTGGGGGAAATTACCCCGGCGCAATGCTGGCACGCCGCGCAAGCCGAGTGGGAGCGTGGCAATCCGGGGGCGGAAATTTTCCGCAAAGAGTTGGTGTGGCGCGAGTTTGCCTATCACTTGTTACATCATACGCCGCAGATATTGACCCAAAACTGGAAGCCAGATTGGGATGCTTTCCCTTGGAGTGAGGATGCCAGCAGCGCCAAGTTTACCGCGTGGAAAACAGGGCGTACGGGGCTGGAATTTATCGATGCGGCGATGAGAGAACTTTATGTCACCGGAACCATGCACAACCGTGGTCGGATGATTGTGGCGTCTTATTTGACCAAACATCTCATGACCCATTGGCGGCTTGGGCAGGCATGGTTTGAAGACTGTCTGATCGATTGGGACCCTGCAAGCAATGCGATGGGATGGCAATGGGCTGCGGGCAGCGGTCCGGACGCGGCACCCTATTTTCGCGTGTTCAACCCCGAAACACAGATTGAGAAATTTGATCCAGATCGGCGCTACCGCAAGATGTGGATTGCAGAAGGTCAGGCAAATCCACCACCAAGCGCGCAGCAATATTTTGAAGCCGTCCCAAGGTCTTGGGGACTGTCGGCGCAAAACGCCTACCCTGCCCCGATCGTTTCAGCCAAAGACGGGCGTGATATTGCCTTATCGTCTTACAAAACCCGTGACTTCTGATCATCGTGAGGCTTGCTTCTCGCGCCTGCTCCGTTAATTTACTGCAAACCCCAATCCGAACGGGAGACGACTATATGATCCTGACCACCACCGATGGGCAGAAAAATTTGCCTCGTTATTTTGCCACCGCTTTTAGCATTGCGCAAAAAGGACAAAACGGGCGAATAGATTTTGTTTTTGAAGATGGCCGCATCTTCCGGGCGGAGGGTCCAGGCGCAGGGCCGGTCTGTGAGATCCGCATTCACGACAAAGGCATCTTTGAGCGTTTGCTGCGTGAAGGGCAGCTTGGCTTTTGTGATGCCTATTTGGACGGCCAATGGAGCACGCCAGATTTGCAGGCGTTCATGGACTATATTCATGCGGATAATGAAGAGGTGTTTGACAGTTTTCCCGGGCAAAAGCTGGTACAGCTCTATGAAAAATTTCGTTTCTGGATGCAGGGGAATTCTAAAGGGCAAGCGCGTAAGAATATCAGCTATCACTATGATTTGGGTAATGATTTCTACGGTCTGTGGCTCGACAAGACCATGACCTACTCATCAGCAATTTTTGAAACTGGCCATGAAACTCTTGAGCAGGCCCAGACAGCAAAATACGCCAGTATGGTCGATCAAATGGGGGTGAAACCTGGCGATCATGTGCTGGAAATCGGTTGCGGCTGGGGCGGCTTTGCCGAATATGCTGCAAAAGAGCGCGGTTTAAATGTGACCTGTCTGACCATCAGCAAAGAGCAATTTAAATACGCCGAAGATCGGATTGCCGCCTCGGGCTTGCAAAATATGGTGACGTTTAAACTGCAAGATTATCGCGATGAAACCGGCGTTTACGATGGCATCGCCAGTATTGAGATGTTTGAAGCGGTGGGGGAGAAATATTGGCCCTCCTATTTCAGCACGGTTCATGACCGGCTCAAAAAAGGTGGGCAGGCGACGCTGCAAATCATCACTGTGCGGGATGACCGGTTTGAAGAATACCGAAAATCTGTTGATTTTATTCAAAAGTACATTTTCCCGGGCGGTATGCTGCCCTCACCCCTTGTGCTGCGCCGCGAGGCTGAAAAGGCCAGACTGGACTGTGTGAAATCGATTGAATTTGGTGAGAGTTACAGCCAAACTCTGAGGCTTTGGCACAGTCGCTTCAATGACAAATGGGATCAAGTAGAGGCGATGGGTTTTGATGATCGTTTCCGCCGGATGTGGAATTTCTACCTGACCTCATGCGCTGCGACTTTTCATTACGCAAATTGCGATGTGACGCAAATTACCCTCTCCAAGCCTGAGTGAGGCAAATATGACGGATGTATTTTTGTTCGGCACGCTCTGCTGGCCTGAGCTACTGCGTCTTGTGGGCGGGGCAAGCTGTCCCGTTGGCGTGGATGCCCAATTGCCCGGCTACCATGTCAGCTGGGCCAAGGGGCAAGCCTTCCCAGCAATCCATCCCAAGGCGGGCTTTTGGGCGCGGGGTATTTTACTGCGGGGATGTGACGCGCAAGTTTTGGCGCGTATGGATCACTATGAAAGCGGCTTCGGCTACAGGCTGCACCCGGTCACGGTCACGGCAGCAGGGCTTCAGGTCGAGGCACAAGTTTATCTGCCGCCTGACGGTCTGGCGCCGGGACCAGAGTGGTCTTTGACCGATTGGCAAGAGGCACATGGGGTTTTGGCTTTGGAAGCAGCTTGGGAGGTTATGGCCCTGATGGGGCAGATGGCACCGGCAGAACTGACACAGGCCTATCCGATGATGCGCGTACGCGCGGATGCACGGCTCAAGGCGCAGTCAGACCCGGCGCCGTCGTCGCCCTCGGGCCTGAGCCGCACCGATGTCGTGGTGCATGACCACAGCCAGCCCTACACAAAATTTTTCGCCGTGCAGCAGGCCACGATTTCCGTCCCGCGGTTTGATGGGGCACGAAGCGAACGGGTGGAGCGGGCAGCCTTTGTCGGCACAGATGCCGCCATTGTTCTGCCCTATGATCCCAAAACTGATAGGGTCTTGTTGGTGGAACAATTTCGGTTTGGCCCCTTTGTACGCGCTGATGCCCACCCTTGGCTGATGGAGCCGGTTGCAGGGCGAATTGATGTGGGCGAGACACCGCAAGCCGCTGCGATCCGTGAGAGCCTTGAAGAGGCAGGATTGAAAATCGGTGATCTGCATAGGGTGCATAGCGGCTACAGCTCACCTGGATGCAGCAGCGAATATTTTCATATTTTTGTTGGCCTTACGGATATTGATGAGGCGGCGGCGATTGCGAGTGGATTGCAGGACGAAGATGAGGATATCCAAGGGCATGTCCTAAGCTTTGACGAATTTTACCACCGCCTTACGATGCATAAATTGCCCGTGGTGCCGCTGGCTTTGGCAGGATATTGGTTGGCACAAAATCGAGACAAGCTGCGTAAGAATTCTTGAGATTCTGTCTCGCGCGCCTTAGGAAGAACAAAAGATAAAGGGTTTGTGATGTCGACTATCTATTCCGATTTGGCCGCCGCCGTAGGCAATACGCCATTGATCCGGCTCAATGCGGCCAGCGAGGCAACGGGATGTGAAATCCTTGGCAAGGCGGAATTCATGAACCCCGGACAATCTGTTAAGGACCGCGCAGCCTTGTATATCATCAAGGCGGCTGTGGCTTCTGGTGATCTACGACCAGGGGGCACGATCGTTGAAGGTACGGCGGGCAATACGGGGATTGGCTTGGCGCTGGTTGGCGCCTCCATGGGCTTTCGCACGGTGATCGTGATACCTGAAACCCAAAGCCAAGAGAAAAAAGATATGTTGCGCCTTGCAGGTGCAGAGCTCGTCGAGGTTCCCGCCGCCCCGTATAAAAATCCTAATAACTATGTGCGCTACTCGGGACGTTTGGCCCAGGAATTGGCCAAAACAGAGCCCAATGGCGCCATATGGGCCAATCAATTTGACAATACTGCCAATCGACAAGCGCATATCGAGACCACTGGTCCTGAGATATGGGCGCAAACGGAGGGTAAGCTCGACGGTTTTATATGTGCGGCAGGCTCGGGTGGAACCATAGCCGGAATGGGGATGTATTTGCAGCCCAAGGGCGTAAAAGTGGGCCTTGCCGATCCGGATGGCGCGGCCCTGCACAGTTTTTACACCACGGGGACTTTGGCGTCAGAAGGTGGATCGATCAGCGAAGGCATTGGCCAAGGTCGGATCACCAAGAACCTAGAGGGCTTTACACCCGATGTGTCTTATAACATTTCTGATGCAGAGGCTTTGCCCTTCGTATTCGATCTCCTGCGCCATGAAGGCTTGGTTCTCGGGGGATCCTCTGGAATTAACATAGCTGGCGCTGTGCGCATGGCGCGCGATCTTGGCCCCGGTCATACAATTGTGACTATTCTTTGCGACTATGGTACACGCTATCAATCGAAACTCTTTAACCCTGATTTCTTGCG
>JAKMFM010000158.1 GCA_022425445.1 Planktomarina sp. | reverse complement strand
GCCATGCAATTCCTTTTATGCCAAATACGACCCTGACTTTTTCCGCCACAGGAGATTGCGGGTAAGCATGGAAGATCACTTCGGATGATGGATCGGACAATTTGTGTTCCTTTTTCAAATATTCGCTGATGGTCAGACCGTAAATTTTTAGATCACAGCCGGAATGTCATCTATGAACTGGCATGTATCTTTTGATTTGGTGACTATAATGTTAACTGCTCAATTCGATGGCGTAGTCAGCAACATCTTCTAATGAAGTCCCAATTCGGTGCGGTTCGACGCCAAGGCGTTCCAATGGAAGCCCGTATCGATTGAGCCAGATGGTGCGGTAACCGAACCAGGTTGCTCCACAGATGTCCCAGCAATTCGACGAAACGAACAGTATTTCTTTCGTATGACAGCCCAAAGCATCCGGTCCCATTTGATACGCTTCTGGCGCCGTCTTGAAACGTTTAACGGCATCGACGCTTAAAATATGCTCAAAATATCCCTCAAGCCCGGAGGCCTTAACGGCTTGATCAAGCATCCATGGCGTTCCATTTGATAGGATCGACAAATTGATCCCAGCGTCTTTGAGGCGAAGCAATTGCTCAGCGTTCTCAGGAAAGGCCGAAAGCTCGGCGTATTGCCCCATCAGGCGACCTCGAGAACTAGGTGTTGGTTCAAGACCAAGTGTTGCACAGGCATAATCCAGGGCGTCGCCTGTTACCTGCCAGAAGTCTGCGTACTTATCGCACAGGGTGCGCAAACGGGTGTATTCGATTTGTTTGTCGCGCCAGATAGTAGCCAGTTGCGCACCTTTTCCGGGGAACAGCTCTTCGGCCAAGGAGCTTACCGAATATACATCAAATAGTGTGCCGTAAGCGTCAAAGGCGATGGATTTAAGGTGCATTTTTATTATCCTTCAGTATTCGTTTTAGCTCTATCGAAAAATAGCCTCGCGCATTCAGTACGTTTGGATGCCTGATTATACAACACCTCCTCTCAGATAAGTGCATTAAGACATTAAAAGGCACTGTCAGACAAAACTAACTTGAGGCGGGGCAGGTGGAGCAATTGTGGAGATGGATGGTGAGGCCTGTGGGGTAGGGCGAAGAGCAAAGGAGCCTTGTTTGATAATTCCTTTGCCGTGCTGCACTGCTGCCCTCAAGGCGGTGATGTGCTTTCTCGAATGACGAGCGATACCGGCAAGACTGTGGCGCGCTCCAAATTCTCTTCACTGGGTGTCACAATCCGCGCTAATAGCATTTTTGCAGCAGTTTCGCCTATCATCATGCGGTCCTGCCTTATGGACGTTAACGGCGGGATGAACTGTTCGGCCAGATCAATATCATCAAAACCCATGACCGACACATGATCAGGTACCTTGAAGTCGTGGCGGGAAAGCTCGGCGATGAAACCCATCGCCAGTTGATCGGATGCGCAAAACACCGCCGTTGGACGGTCATTCATGGCGATCCATTCTTGCGCCGCCAGACAGCCAGCCGCGAGCGTGAAGTCTCCAGTCATGATCCATTCCGCTTTCAGTTCGAGGCCGAGGTCCGCGAGTTCTGCGACAAAAGCCTCTTTTCGGATCTGGCCAAGCACGTTGCCTGTCGGGCCCGTGATATGGGCGATTTTGGTGTGCCCAAGCCCGTACAAGTGGTTCACAGCGATGCGTGTGCCTGTGCGGTTTTCGCACCGTACAGACGGGAAGTTCGCGTCCTCGACCCACTCACAGGCGAAGAGGATCCGTTCGGCTTGTGACGCAGAGGAGAGCATCTCAACGACATCTGTTTCAAGAGCGCCATCAAGGACGATCATGCCATCCGCACGAGCGTCATCCAAATAATCAATCAGGCGTTCGCCACTGTCATGGACATGTTGGGTGCTGGCAATAAGCATTGAATACCCCTGTCGCGCCAAGACGCGAGAGATGCCTTCAAGGATTGCTGAAAAGAATGGATTGGCCAGATCGGGAAGCAGAACCAGTACTGAATGCGCACGTTGGGTACGCAGATTTCGCGCGGCGTGATTGATGCGATAACCGGTGGCTTTCACGGCGTCAGCCACCCGCCTACGGGTCGATTCGGATACGACTACAGGGTTCGAAAGCGATCGTGAGACCGTCGCTGTCGATACATTTGCAACCCGTGCAACATCTTGAAGTGTCGAAGTTTTCAACGTGCTGTTGCCTTATTTTTGTTGATACTTTTGTAATCGATTACATATTTTGTTGACTCAAATAGCAAGACTGTTTCAGTATGTAATCGATTGCAGGCCGAGGGAGCTCGGTCTTGGTCTCAAAATCAAAATCGGATATCCGCGTTTTCTGGGAGGAAAAAATGTCTAAAATTCTAAAATCTGCTTTGCTTGGAACCGCTCTAACAGCGGCAACAGCAACAGCCGTCATGGCTGAAGGCGTCGAACTGGAAGTCACTCATTGGTGGACTTCAGGTGGCGAAGCCGCAGCTGTGGCCAAATTTGCCAATGCATGGAATGCTACAGGCAACACTTGGGTCGATGGCGCAATCGCCGGTTCTGGCGGCACAGCGCGCCCCATCATCATTTCGCGCATCATCGGCGGTGACCCGATGGCTGCAACACAGTTGAACCATGGCCGCCAAGCGGAAGAGCTGATCGAAGCTGGTTTGCTTCTTGATCTGACAGATGTCGCAGAAGCTGGTGGCTGGGCTGAAATCGTTAACCCTTCTTCTTTGCTTGAAGCATGCACGCTGGACGGTAAAATTTACTGTGTACCAGTGAACATCCACTCTGCACAATGGATCTGGCTGTCCCACGCAGCATATAAAAGCGCAGGCCTCGACGTGCCAACGGATTGGAACGAATTTACGGCATCCGCAGGCTCGCTTAAGGAAGCAGGCATCTTGCCGCTGGCCATGGGTCAGCAGGGCTGGCAGCAAAACATTGCATTCGGCGCGATCACGCTGGCGGTTGCAGGCCAAGAAGCCTGGAACGGCGTTAACATTGACAAGAACGCTGATGTGGCCCGCGGCCCAGAATACACAGCCGCCTTTGAAGCTGTTGCCGCTGCACGTGACCTTGCAGCCGAATCCAATGTTCAGGATTGGAACATGGCCACAAACTTGGTCATCACTGGTCAAGCTGGTGCGCAGATCATGGGCGACTGGGCACAGGGTGAATTCTCTGTTGCTGAGCAAGTTGAAGGCAAAGATTACTCCTGCCTGCCAGGTTTGGGTCTAAATCCTGTGATCGACACAGGTGGTGATGCGTTCTACTTCCCAGTGAACGACGATCCTGCAATTACAGCTGCACAGAAAGAACTTGCTGCATTGCTGATTTCACCTGAAGTTCAGGTGTCATTCAACCTTGCCAAAGGTTCACTGCCAGTGCGTGGTGATATCGACATGTCCACAGCAAACGGTTGTATGCAAAAGGGCCTCAAGATCCTTGCAAACGGTGGCGTGCTGCCATCTGGCGATATCTCGTTCTCTCAGGACACGACCCTTCAGATTGAAGATTTGCAGGCTCAGTTCTGGTCTAGTGATATGTCTGCAGCGGATGCTCAGGCGGCATACGCTGACATCATCGCAAACGCGGACTAGTATTTTCTCCGTGATAGATGGCTCGGCGGCGTGCTCGCCGAGCCGTTGGATTTCCATTCCACTATAGAAACTTAGATGGAGCCGACACGATGACCGTGCCCTCGGTACCCCCCACCCTCAGTGGCAAGCGGCCCAGCAAGCTGTTCAAGAACTGGATGGCAAAGATGGCGTCCCTGCCGATGATTCTGACAGCGCTTGTTGTGTTTGTGGGGGGCACCGCTTGGACAGTGACTTATTCGTTCACAGGCTCGCGTATGCTGCCAAGAACGAAATGGGTCGGCCTTGATCAATACGAACGGCTCTGGTCGTCTGATCGCTGGATGATCTCGATCACGAACCTAGGCATTTATGGCATCTGTTCCTTGATCCTGACTTTGTTCATCGGCTTTACGCTCGCGGCCTGTCTTGATCGCAAAATCCGGTTTGAAGGCGTCTTTCGCTCCATTTTTCTCTATCCTTTTGCCCTGTCGTTCGTTGTGACGGGCCTAGCATGGCAGTGGATTTTGAACCCTGATTTTGGCATGCAGAGTGTTGTGCGCGATTGGGGCTGGACGGCTTTTAATTTTGATCCGCTGAACAACCCTGACATCGTGATGTTCGGCTTGCTGATTGCGGGCATCTGGCAGGGGTCGGGTTTGATCATGTGCATCATGCTGGCTGGCCTGCGTGGGATTGATGAAGACATCTGGAAAGCTGCCAAGGTCGACGGGATTGGCACGGTCAAAACCTATATCATGGTGGTGATTCCGATGATGCGGCCTGTGTTTGTCACAGCGTTGGTGCTGATCGCGGCGGGCATCATCAAGCTGTATGATCTGGTCGTGGCCCAAACGGGCGGCGGACCGGGGCTGAGCTCAGAAGTACCGGCAAAATACGTGATTGAACTCATGTTCCGAGCTCAGAACTTGGGTCAAGGCTTTGCAGCTTCAACCATGATGTTGTGCTCTGTTGTTATCATTCTAATCCCATGGGCCTACCTTGAATTCGGAGGCCGGAAACGTGGCTGACTTGACAACCAATACCGCAGTAGAGCCACGTGGGCCGAAGCTGAAGAAGGCTTTCTCACGGACCAATATTTTCCTTTATGGTACGTTGATCATGGTCTCCATGTATTACCTGTTGCCGCTGTACGTGATGATCGTCACTTCGTTAAAGGGAATGCCAGAAATCCGTCTGGGAAACGTGTTTGGCCCGCCGATGGACATCACATTTGAGCCATGGGTTAGAGCTTGGTCAGAGGCATGTACGGGCATTAACTGTGATGGTCTGTCGCGCGGCTTTGGGAACTCAGTCCGCATTCTGATCCCGTCGGTTTTATTGTCCATAGCGATCGCCTCGGTCAACGGCTATGCGCTGTCGAACTGGAAATTTAAAGGGTCTGAGGTTTTCTTTACGATCTTGATTATTGGGGCCTTCATTCCCTATCAGACGATGCTCTATCCGATTGTGATCATGTTGCGCGAAATGGGGTTGATGGGTTCCATTTGGGGATTGGTCCTCGTGCATACGGTTTTTGGAATGCCGATCCTGACGTTGCTGTTTCGAAATTACTTCAGCTCCATCCCGGAAGAGCTGTTTAAGGCTGCGCGTGTGGACGGTGCTGGTTTCTGGCAAATCTATTTCCAGATTATGGTGCCGATGGCGCTGCCGATCTTTGTGGTTGCGATCATCTTGCAGGTCACAGGCATCTGGAACGACTTTTTGTTCGGTGTGATCTATACCAAACCCGCAACCTATCCGATGACGGTGCAGCTCAACAATATTGTGAATTCTGTTCAAGGCGTGAAGGAATACAACGTCAATATGGCGGCAACATTGCTGACCGGATTGGTTCCGCTCGTTATCTATTTCGCTTCCGGAAAACTCTTTGTTCGCGGCATCGCCGCTGGTGCAGTAAAAGGCTGATTTACTCATGGCAAACTCTGTAGAAATCAAAGATCTCGACCTGAACTTCGGTGCGGTCAAGGTCCTCAAACAACTCAACCTCGACATTGCAGAGGGAGAGTTCCTTGTGCTGCTAGGCTCTTCCGGTTGTGGAAAATCGACACTGCTGAACTGCATCGCGGGTTTGTTGGATGTCACGGACGGGCAAATCTTCATCAAGGGCGAGAACGTCACTTGGGCAGAACCGTCTGATCGGGGTATCGGTATGGTGTTTCAGTCCTACGCGCTTTACCCGCAGATGACAGTGCGTGGAAACCTGACCTTTGGATTGAAAAACGCAAAAGTCCCTAAGCCGGAGATTGCAAAACGTGTGGCGCGGGCGGCCGAGATTTTACAGATCGAATCGCTGTTGGATCGTAAGCCGGGTGCTTTGTCAGGCGGTCAGCGCCAGCGCGTTGCGATTGGTCGTGCTTTGGTCCGGGACGTCGATGTGTTCTTGTTTGATGAACCGCTGTCCAACCTTGACGCGAAACTGCGCACAGATTTGCGGGTTGAGCTTAAGCGTCTGCACCAGCAGCTGAAAAATACTATGATCTACGTGACCCACGATCAGGTCGAAGCCATGACGCTGGCAGACAGAATTTCGATTATGAAAGACGGCCTAATTGAACAGTTGGACACGCCTGAGGTAATCTACGCCAAACCTTGCAATAAATACGTGGCTGACTTCATCGGCTCCCCTGCGATGAACCTGTTTGCCGGTAAGTTGAACGGCACGAACTTCACATGTGACGGTTTCACAGTAGATGTGGCGGGTTATGAGTTTGCAGATGACACCCGCACAGATGGTGCGGCATGGCTTGGCATCCGCCCCGAACATATTGTAACTGGAGATGTGGCGCAGGGCATTTCTTTCGCTGGTGTCGCAGAGATCGACATTGTGGAACCTATGGGCTCTGACACTCTGGTTTGGGTCAATTTTGCAGGCCAATCGGTTCGCGTGCGCACCGAGGGGCAATCGGGCCTAAAGTCCGGCGACACCCTGTCAATCGGTTTTGATGCCGCACGGCTGCATCTTTTCGACGTTGCCACTGAAATCCGTCTTTAATTCTTGGAACCAAACATATGACACCAGCACTGCAACTCTATTCGATGCGCGATTGTGCGGATCAAATCGCACTTTTGACGCAACTGCCCGCTATGGGGATCACCCGTGTCGAAGGCTACGGCGGCGTTTACAGCGACCCTGCGGCCTACCGTTCGGCGATGGATGCCAACGGTATTTCAATGCCGTCTGGCCATATGGGACTGGATGACATCGAGGCTGATTTCGATGCCACGATGGGGATCATCGAAACCCTCGGCATTACCCATGTCTTTGCGCCCTATCTTGAGGAAAAGGACCGCCCTGATACGGTGAGCGGATGGGCCGCTCTCGGCCAACGCCTTAACGCGGCGAGTAAGAAATACACCGCTTGCGGCATCACCTTTGGCTGGCACAATCACGATTTCGAATTCGTGACTCTCGCCGATGGTAGCACTCCAATGGACATTCTTCTCGACGCCGCCCCGGATATCGCGTGGGAGGCCGATCTGGCTTGGATCGTGCGCGGCGGGCGTGATCCGAGTGACTATGTCCAGCGTTATGCTGGTCGCCTTTCGGCGATCCACGTCAAAGACATCGCTATGGCGGGCACCAATCTGGATGAAGATGGCTGGTCTGATCTGGGGGCCGGGACGATGGATTGGACCGCTCTCTTGCAGGCGTGCCGCAGGGCGTCCAGCGATCTGATCTACGCGCTGGAACATGACAAGCCGGGTGATCCTGTTGGCTACGCTAGCCGATCTGCCGCTGCGTTTAAAAACCTGTGGAGGAGCACCAATGACTAAAAACCTTGGCGTCGGCATCATCGGTTGTGGCAATATCTCTGCGGCCTACCTGCAACTGGCCCCAATGTTCAAAGGCTACGACATCGTCGCCGTGGCGGACATCAACATGGCCAATGCGCGCGCCAGAGCATCGGAGTTTAACGTGCGCGCTGACACGGTCGATGACCTGCTCGCGTCAAGCGACGTTGATCTGGTAATCAACCTCACCATTCCAGCGGCCCATGTCGATGTGTCTCGTGCCATTCTTCAGGCGGGCAAACATGTTTATTCCGAAAAACCCTTTGTGCTGAGCCTGTCAGAAGCGGAAGAACTTAGGGATATTGCCAAGGAAAAAAATCTGCGGATCGGCTCCGCGCCTGACACGTTTATTGGGGGGAGCCACCAAATGGCACGCTCACTGATTGATGCGGGCGCAATAGGCAAAGTCACCTCAGGCACGGCTGTTGTCATGTCCAGCGGTATGGAAGACTGGCACCCGAACCCTGATTTCTTTTTTCAAAAGGGTGGGGGGCCGATCCTTGATCTGGGGCCTTATTACATCTGCAATCTGGTGCAGCTGCTTGGCCCTGTCCAAAAAGTCACGAGCTTTACCGGAATGGCTAGTGACACCCGCACCATCCGGAACGGCCCGCGTAACGGTGAAACCGTGCCGGTTGAAACCCCGACAACGATCCATTCGGTTCTGTCCTTTGCCAATGGCGCGATCATCACGCTTTTGGCCAGTTGGGATGTATGGGCCAGCAATCACCCGATTATGGAGCTTTATGGCACCAACGGGACCATAGATTTGCCAGACCCAAATTTTTTCGGCGGCAAACTGACCGTGACCGAACGCGGTGGTGATCCGATTGAAAAATCGTGGGACCATCCGTTCAGCGTCGCCAATTTCGAAGATGTGCACGCCAACTATCGTGGGGCAGGGCTTGCCGATATGGCCTTGGCGATTTCTGAGGATCGTCCGCACCGCTGCAACGACGCCTTTGCGACCCATGTTGTCGAGGTTATGACAGCCATCCTCCATGCCGGTGAAACTGGAAACGTCATGACACTGACAACCACCTGTGGCCGACCTGACTCCATGGGCCCTGATCAAGCCCGCGCCCTTTTAGCATGATCGAAAATTATTGGAGAATGAAATGACCAATTCCATCAAAGGCCCTGCGCTGTTCCTGGCCCAGTTTCTCGGCGATGAAGCGCCGTTCAACTCCTTGCCCGCGATTGTCGAGTGGGCCGCGGGATTGGGTTACAAAGGTGTGCAAATCCCGTCGTGGGATGCGCGGGTCTTTGACTTAGACAAGGCCGCGAGCAGCAAGGATTACAGCGATGAGGTCGCAGGAATTTGTGCAGAATACGGCGTAACCATCACCGAACTGTCCTGCCATCTGCAAAGCCAGATTGTGGCCGTGCATCCCGCCTATGACACCGCGTTTGATGCTTTTGCGCCCGCGTATTTGCACGGCAAACCGGCTGAACGTCAGGTATGGGCGGTTGATCAGGTTACCAAGGTGGCGCAGGCGTCGAAAAACCTTGGCCTTGCGGGCGCCGTGGGCTTTACTGGATCACTTGCGTTTCCATATCTCTATCCATGGCCCCAGCGCCCAGCAGGCCTTGTCGAAGATGCGTTTGAAGAGTTGGCGCGACGTTGGAAACCCATTCTGGATATCTATGACGCCGCAGGCGTCGATTTCGGTTTTGAAGTCCATCCGGGAGAAGACGTGTTCGATGGCACGACTTTTGAACGTTTCCTTACCGCGCTCGATGATCATCCGCGCTGCAAGATCACCTACGACCCCTCACACTTCCTTTTGCAGCAGCTGGATTACCTCGCATTCATCGACATCTACCACGAGCACATCAGCGCCTTTCACGTCAAAGACGCGGAATTCAATCCAACGGGCAAACAAGGGGTTTATTCCGGTTACGCCGATTGGACCGACCGCGCTGGCCGCTTCCGGTCCCTAGGCGATGGTCAGATCGATTTCAAAGGCATCTTTTCAAGGCTCACCCAATACGGGTTTGATGGTTGGGCGGTTCTCGAATGGGAATGCTGCCTAAAACACCCCGAACAAGGCGCAGCCGAGGGTGCGCCGTTCATTGCTGATCATCTGATCCGCAAAACCGAACGGGCGTTTGACGACTTTGCGGGTGGTAGCACCAATCGGGCCGCTCTTCGCAAATTGATGGGGTTCTAGAATGGCCCCGCTCAAGCTTGGCATGGTTGGAGGCGGCCAAGGCGCGTTCATTGGTGGTGTTCACCGGATGGCTGCGCGCCTTGACGGGTGTTTTGACCTCGTGGCCGGAGCGTTCTCGTCCGATCCCGACCGTGCCCACGCCTCCGCCGCTGAGCTTGGCATCGCGGCGGATCGTTCCTACGGGGATTTCAACGAAATGGCCAAAGCCGAGGCCGTACGATCTGATGGAATTGACGCTGTCTCCATCGTCACGCCCAACCACTTGCACGGGCCGATTGCTGAGGCTTTTCTGGCGCAGGGCATTTCAGTGATTTGCGACAAGCCGATGACCGCAACCTTGGCGCAAGCTGAAAGCCTCCTGTCTGTAGCCCAATCTTCCAAGGGGCACTTTTTCCTCACCCATAATTACACCGGCTATCCGATGATCCGCCAGGCGCGTCAGATGGTGGCCGAGGGTGCACTTGGCGAAGTTAGGATCGTTGAGGCGAACTACCTGCAGGACTGGCTCAGCGTGGCCCCCGCTGAGGATAACAAACAAGCCAAATGGCGGATGGACCCGGTCTTGTCTGGTGGGGGTGCTATCGGCGATATCGGCACCCACGCCTATAATCTTGCGTGTTTCGTCATTGGACAGCGGGCCACATCACTAAGTGCCACATTACGTTCTCACGTTGCCGGGCGATCGGTAGACGATGATGCACGCGTTACCTTGCGGTTTGATGCTGGTGCACAGGGCCATATCTGGGCCAGCCAAGTCGCGATTGGTAATGAAAATAACCTTACACTGGCAATTTATGGCAGTGAAGGATCACTGCGTTGGGCGCAGGAAAATCCGAACGTTCTGTGGTTTTCCAAACTGGGACAGGCGCCCCAGATGATCACCCGGGGTGGTGGTGCTGCATGCCCTGCGGCCGCCGCCGTCACGCGAATTCCAGCGGGCCATCCCGAGGGCTATCTAGAAGCTTTTGCAACGCTCTATCGAGAGGCTGCGGACGTTATCGCTTCACAGAACCTGGACGGTGCAACGTTGGGAGTCCAAGAGGGTTTGGATGGAGTGCGGTTTGTAGACGCCTGCCAGCGATCATCGCGTGATGAGGCATATTGGATTGACCTTCGTTAGGCATCTTACCGGCACTGTCAGACAAAACTAACTTGAGCCGTGCAGTGCAGTTTCGTAGCCTCGCTGTATGACAAAACACTCCCCATTCAGGTACTTTAAAACAAGCCCAGAGATCATCCGCCTGGCTGTGATGCTTTATGTTTGGTTTCCGTTGTCACTCCGACACGCCATGAGGGACCGGTTGCGGGCTGTAGAATGCCCTTCAGACATCATCGACCAGATAGGCGGCTGGAGCAGGAAAGGTGCCGGTGAAAGCTATGGTCGAGGCTACCAGGTGGAGCAGCTGCACCGTTGGATGGTGAGGGCTGTGGGGTAGCTTGGAGGCGGGAGAGTCAAAGCTCCTTAGTTGAGTGTTGCACTTCACTAATTAACC
>JAKMFM010000107.1 GCA_022425445.1 Planktomarina sp. | reverse complement strand
AGATCTGCGCCTTTCAGCGCCATATCTGTCATGACACGCTCTGCGTCCGGTCCTTCTGGAACGTTTTCCACATACATGGTTTCGACCTTATCGCCAAAAGCTTCCACAACGGCCTTGCGGCCTTGGTCATGCTCATAGGTCCAACCGCCGTCTCCGACCGGGCCGACATAAACAAAGCCCACCTTGGTTTTTTCGGCCAGCGCGCCCGTGGCCGCTGTCATCGCCAGTGCGGCGCTGGCTAGGATTGTTTTCATGTTCATTAGGTTTCCCCCCTGTTAATAAATGACCTCAGCGTGAGGCATGGAACGCACGGCCAAGGGCCGCAGGTGCATTGAGTGCAGCTTTGTTGCGATGCGCAGACATCACAACCAACACAATGATGGTTATCAGATAGGGTGACATCGACAAATACTCAACTGGAATTGACACACCCGCGGCCTGAAGATTTAGCTGCAAAACGGCCACTCCGCCGAAAAGATAGGCACCCAGAAGCACGCGCGCTGGTTTCCAGCTCGCAAAAACAACGATAGCCAAGGCAATCCATCCAGCTCCCGCGGTCATACCTTCGGTCCATTGGGGCACGCGCACCAAAGAGAGCGCCGCGCCCCCCAGACCCGCGCAGGCCCCTCCAAACATAATGGCCATAATGCGAACCTTAACGACCTTATAGCCCAGAGCGTGAGCGGCATCATGGCTTTCGCCCACGGCTCGCAGGATCAATCCACCGCGGGTATATTTCAAGAACCACCAAACCCCAGCAACCAATGCCAAGGCGACATAGACTGTGATGTCGTGAGAAAATAACACCGGACCGAGAATGGGGATGTCGCTGATGACAGGCAGATCCAGCTTCGCACTCGCTGGCGGCTTAATCCCAATATAGCTTTGCCCCATAAGCGCCGAAAGACCGAGGCCAAAGAGTGTGAGCGCCAAGCCCGTGGCAACTTGGTTAGACAGAAAAAATTGCGTCAAGAGAGCAAAGACCAAGGAGAGGGCCGCCCCGCCAAGCGCGGCACAGAAAAAACCGATGATCGGCGATCCCGTCCCCACGGCCGCTGCAAAGCCGGCAATGGCTCCGATGATCATCATACCCTCAACCCCAAGGTTCAAAACCCCAGATTTCTCGACTATCAACTCCCCAATCGAGGCCAATAAAATAGGTGTTGCGGCCACCATGAGCGAGGCGACCAAGAGAGTTGGGCTAATTGAGCTTAAATCCATGACAGATATGTCCTGTTTGCAATCAAGTCTGGGTGGCCTGTGCAGATGTTCATGGGTGACTCCCCCCATTTGCCAATTTAAGTTTGAAGTTCGTCAGCATGTCGAGGGCAAGCAGAAAAAACAGCAACATGCCTTGAAAGGCCTGGATCGCCGCAGAGGGCAGGCCGAGGCTGGATTGCGCAATTTCGCCACCAATATAGGTCAGTGCCATGAGCAGCCCGGCCAAGAGGATGCCAATCGGATGGAGCCTGCCCAAAAATGCCACAATGATGGCCGTGAACCCGTAGCCGACATTGAAATCAATACTGATTTGTCCGCTGGGTCCGGAGACTTCAAACATGCCGGCCAGCCCGGCCAAAGCGCCGCTAAATCCAAGGCAATAAACCACAAGCCGCTTTGGATTGACCCCGGAAAATTTAGCCGCCTTGGGGCTTTCCCCGGTCAAACGAATGTGAAAGCCCATTTGATGCCGCGCCAGTAAGACATAGGCAAAAACCACGGCGATGAAGGCAAACATTACGCCCATGTGAATGCCGGTGCCTGTCCAAAGCTCTGCATTATGCGCGCTGGCGTATTGCTGCAAATTGCGAGATCCGGGAAAGCCAAATCCTTCAGGGTTTTTCAACAAACCCAGCGACATAGACGCCAGCAACTGTTCTGCGACATAGACCAGCATGAGGCTCACTAAGATCTCATTAGTGCCAAACCTTGTTTTCAAAATCGCAGGAATCATCGCCCATACAAAGCCGCCCAATGCGCCAAAAATGATCATGGTGGGAAAAATGAACGCGCTTTGCGCCGGGTAGACAGCCAGCGCCACGCCTGCGCCACAGATCGCACCGATGATATATTGTCCCTCGGCGCCAATGTTCCAAATGCCAGCGCGGAACCCCATCGACAGACCTATGGCGATCATAATCAAAGGCGCGCCTTTGACCAAAAGCTGTGGGCGATAATACCATGCAAATTCGGAGAACAGTGGATCATAGAAAATTGTGCGGATGGCTTCAAAGGGGTCTTTTCCCAAAACGGCAAACATGATGCCGCCGCCGATCATCGTGGCAAAAACGGCCAGAACCGGAGCCATATAAGCCCAAGTCTTTGAGGGGTTCGGGCGTTTTTCAAGCCGCAGCATCGGCGCCTCCCAGCAAGAGGCCAATTTCATCCAAACTTAGACCCGACATTGAGCGGGCGGCTGACAGGCGGCCGGCATTGAGTGCGGCGAAATTGGTGGAAATTTCCATAAGCTCATCCAAATCCTGACTGATGATGATGACCCCAGCGCCTTGGCTTGCAAGGTCTAGCAAGGCTTGGCGAATGGCCGCCGCCGCGGCTGCATCGACGCCCCAAGTGGGTTGGTTGACGATCAAGACTGAAGGATTTTGCAGAACCTCGCGTCCGATGACGAATTTCTGCAAATTGCCGCCGGACAGGGACCGCGCGGCAGACTGTGCTGAGGGCGTGCGCACATCGAAGGTTTCGATCACCTCCTGCGCAAAAGCGCGGGCGCGCGGCCAGTCCAGAAAGCCTGAACGGCTCAGCTCTTTGCGCACCATCCCCGTGAGCATGGCATTTTCTGTCAGGCTCATATCGGGCGCAGCCGCATGGCCCAAACGCTCCTCCGGAGCGGCCAAGAGTCCCAAGGCGCGCCGTGCATTTGGGGCCAAATGCCCAATGCCCATCGTGTTGAGTTTGATCCGGTCTTGCGGGCGGAGCACTTCACCAGACAGGCAAGCAACCAGCTCGTCTTGCCCATTGCCCGCAACGCCGCCGATCCCTAAGACTTCACCCTTGCGAAGGGAAAAAGATATGTTTTTCAGACTTGTGCCAAAGGTTGTTTGCGGTGCAAGTGAAAGATCTGCCACGTCGAGCACCACATCGCCAAGCGCGCTGAGTTGCGGTTTTGCCGAATTGAGCGTGCCGCCGACCATCATCTCTGCCAACGCGCGCGCAGATTTTTCCCGCGGATCGCATGTGGCGATCTTGCGCCCTGCGCGCAAAATGGTTGCGGTCTCACACAGATCGCGAATTTCTTCGAGTTTATGGGAAATGTAGAGAATGGAGGTGCCTTCTGACTTGAGCTTGCGCAGCGTGGCAAAGAGGGTTTGCACCTCTTGCGGGGTTAAAACGCTGGTGGGTTCATCCATGATGAGCAGTTTGGGGTCTTGCAAAAGACAGCGGACGATCTCGACCCTTTGGCGTTCTCCCGCAGAGAGATCCCCTACCAGCCGCTCCGGATCCAGCGGCAGGCCATAGGCCTCAGAGACTTGCGTGATCCTGGCCGAGAGGGCGCTGGGTTTTGGTGGGTTTTCCATGCCGAGGGCGATGTTTTCCGCCACAGTCAAAGCTTCAAAGAGGCTGAAATGCTGAAACACCATCGCCACGCCCGCGGCCCGTGCCGCACGGGGCTCTTCGGGGGCGTAGGGCGCATCAAAAAGCTGCATGCGCCCGGAATCGGGCCGCACCAATCCGTAGATCATCTTGACCAAGGTTGATTTACCAGCGCCATTCTCGCCCAAGAGCGCATGAATTTCTCCCGTGCCGATGTCAAACCCCACATCCTGATTGGCAATGACACCGGGGTAGGCCTTTGTCAGCCCTTCAAGGTGTAAAAGTGTCTTACTCATCAAAGCGCACTCCTGTGTCGCGTTTTGGCGTTCATATTGTGAGACAATAGGGCTTGGGTGACCCCAATCGCAATCGAAATTGGCTGTTTTCCAAGGTTTGGATCACCAATAGGGCAAGTTATCTTTGAAATAGCCCCTGGCGCATGTCCCAAGGCCAGCAACCGCCGCTGGAACCGTGCCCATTTACTGGCCGATCCAATCAAACCACAAAAATCGAATCCGCGCAGCAGAGCGGCGTGGCACAGTTCCAAGTCTAGACTATGGGCATAGGTAAAGATCAAGTGCTGTGCGTGCCGCGGTGCATGGGCCATAAGGGGCGCCGGGTTCTCGGCCGGAATCAGCGTCACGGCCTCAGGCGGTGTTTCGGGAAAGCGGTCTGTGCTGGTATCAATCCAAGTCACCTCAAGGTCTGGCATCTGGGAGGCGATATGCACGACCGCCCGGCCCACATGCCCCGCCCCCCAGATCCATAACGGTTGTGCAGCTGGGGTAAGCGTCTCTGCCAGCCAGCCTGCGGTATAT